>JAFSSS010000045.1 GCA_017450925.1 Ruminococcus sp.
AGAATAAAGAAAAAAGAATAAAGAATAATAAAGGTGTCCGCTTTGCGGACGGATCTAAATTCATCGCCGGAGGCGATACCTTGTTTATTCTTTATTCGTTATTCTTTCTTCTTTCCTATTTATTTGTTTAGGACCCGCTTTGCTGCGATTTATTTATCCGTCAGCACATAGACCACATACACCTTGCTGTCCTTTACGAAGAAGCCGCCGTCGAAGAAGGTCTTTTTGCCGGACGGCAGGCCGGGGGTGTCCGGCTGCGGCGAGGAGGAGAGCTTATCCTTTGTGACAGCGGAGCCGTGTTCATACTTATCAATAAACCCGCTGTAAGAGGTCTCAAGCACATTGCCCTCAAGGTCGTAATAGGTGAAGCTGCCGCCGCCCTTTGCCCATGTCTTGAGGCAGCCCGCGTCGGTGATAGTCGCATCGCGGTATTCAGCCGGAAGGATCATATTTCCGTCGAGGTCGGAGATGCCCATGTTTTCGTCAGCGCCCACTACCCTCGGATGCTCCTTATTGATATCCTCGACGGCTGCACGGCCGGACTGGATCTCGGATATCCGCCAGTTGCTCACGAGGCGTCTGCGGTATTCATGACTGTCATCGACCGCTATGACCTCGGGAAGCTCGGTCGTGCCAATAAAGGGGATATAGTCCTTTTCGTTTTTGGCTTTGTCTGCCTTTACACTTAGGAAGATCAGCAGGGCAGCCGTCAGTATAGCGATCACAGCCGCGCCGGCAATGAACAGTGCGGCTCTGCCGATATTTACGGTGTTCTTCACATTGTCGCCCTCCGTTCACAGCGATATGTATGACAGTATTATATCATCCGCAGGCTGAAAGGTCAAGAGCTGACGCGGAAATGCCCTTGCCTTTTCACACAAAACTTTTCAAATCCTGCTCCTTTCCCTGCGCCAAAGGGAGAAATTTGAGATCGGCTCTTGAAAACCCGAAGCGGCTGCGATATAATAAAGAAAAAATACAAGCAATGACACACGTAGTACCGGGGCGCGGCAATGCACCTGTACATAAATCTGATCACGGAATGCTTCTGACAGATTTGTACCACCCGGTGCTGCGTCTTTTTGCGTTTTGGGAGGAATTTTAATGCCAAGAACACAGCTTCAGCGAATGATGTTCGCACTTATGACAGTTGTCATCACAGTCCACGCATACGTTTTTTTCAGCCTTTATGTAGTAAACGGCTCTGTGCTTATGAACGCTGCTGGACAGCCAAGCGTACTCAAGGCGATAGACGCTATGGGAGGCGTTTACATCGTCGGGCACAATCTGCCTATTTGGGCGGTGGTGCTTATCGAATTTGTGCTTGCCTACACCCTTGAGCTTACTGTGGGAAGCCCCATGTCATTTAAGCTGGCAAGCAAGGTCTTTGACCCCCGCAGCACGCATCCTGTGCTGTTTGAGACAGCGATAATCTGCGCCACTGTCGGGATAATGTGTCCCTCGATGAGCTTTTTGGCAGCGTTCCTTTACTACCCCTACTACGAGGGCTTCAATATGCTGACGCTCCTTGCCAACTGGATAAAGCTGGTGTGCTTTAATTTTCCGTTTGCATTTTTCTCGCAGCTGTTCTTCATCCAGCCTGCGGTGAGGACGCTGTTCAAGTTTTCAATGAAGCATATCGTTGGAAGGAACACGTCGGCAGAAACGCTTACGGCCAGTGAATAGTGATGATTTAAGGAGCGCCGCTGACGCTCCTTTTATTTTGATCTGACAGCTGAACACCGGATCGGGAAGCTTTTGACAGACAGTTGAAAATATCAGTCTGATGTGATATAATGGAATAGGTGCCGGCGCCGGCACGGATAATTTGCAGCGGAGGAAAAATGACAATGCATATACACAGCGCAGACCTCGGAAACTGGCACAACACGGCGGTGACAGGGGCATGAAAAACAACGATTTCACAAGCGGAGCAATACTCACAAAGCTGCTCAAATTCATGCTGCCGGTGCTGTTTGCGATGTTTCTGCAGTCGCTTTACGGCGCGGTCGATCTGCTGGTGGTGGGACAGTTCAGCGACAACGCGGCAGTGTCGGCCGTATCCACCGGCTCACAGATAGTGCTGACGCTGACTAATCTTTTGGTCAGCTTTTCAATGGGCATCACGGTGGCAGTAGGGCAAAAAATTGGACAGAAACGCTCTGACGAGGCAGCCCGGACTATCGGTACGGGACTTGTCATATTTGCTGCGGCGGGTCTTATCTTCACACTGATAAGTGTGGTCGGTGCGGGGCTGCTTGCAAGAGTGATGCAGGCTCCCGAGGAGGCCTTTGACGTAACGGTGGATTACATAAGGATCTGCGGAGCGGGCTTTCTGATAATCACCGCCTATAATCTGCTGGGCAGTATTTTCCGCGGCCTCGGCGACTCAAAGACCCCGCTTATCGCTGTGGGCATAGCCTGCGTTTTCAACATAATAGGCGACCTGCTGTTTGTGGCGGTGTTCGGCATGGGCGCTGCAGGTGCGGCGCTGGCAACTGTTGCGGCGCAGCTTATAAGCGTGGCAGTCTCGCTGGTCATCATACGAAGAACAGAGCTTCCCTTTAAATTTGAACGCTCGGATATCAAGCTTGACAAGCCCTCGGCAAGAATGATCTTCCGCATCGGCACCCCTATAGCTCTGCAGGATCTGCTGGTGGGGATATCCTTCCTTGTGATGCTGGCGATAGTCAACAGCATCAGTCTGACTGCCTCGGCAGGCGTGGGAGTGGCCGAAAAGGTCTGCGCGTTTATCATGCTGGTGCCTGCGGCCTTTATGCAGTCGATGTCTGCCTTTGTGGCACAGAATTACGGCGCGGGACTGATCGGCAGGGCAAAGCAGGCGCTCAAAACGGGCATAGCCGTTTCGGTGTTCTTCGGGATTGTGATGTTCCTTGTGACCTTTTTCCGCGGCGACCTGCTGGCGGGCATTTTCTCAAGCGACACCGCAGCTGTCGCGGACGCATGGGACTATCTGAAGGCCTATGCGATCGACTGCCTGCTGACCTGCTTCCTGTTCTGCTTTATAGGCTACTACAACGGCATCCAGCGCACTGCCTTCGTGATGATACAGGGCATATGCGGAGCGTTCCTTGTAAGGATACCCGTGGCATTTCTGATGCAAAGCCTCGGAAACGGATCGCTGTTCATGATCGGGCTGGCGACACCCTGCTCCACCGTTTTGCAGATAATACTCTGTTTCTCGGTATATAAAAAATACAGCCGGCAGTGAAGCGCAGACTGTATATTAAGGCAACACCGCACGACCCGCGGCTAACGCCTCTGCACATCATCTGCTTGCCAGCTTTCCGTCATGATTACCAACGTCATCAAAGATGACGTCAATTCTCCTTGACGTTGCGCAAAGCGAAGCACACTTCGCTCGC
>JAFSSS010000046.1 GCA_017450925.1 Ruminococcus sp.
AAGTTTTATATCCGAAAATTCTACTGTATCACGGCAGAAGTGACTTTGCGTTACTTAGGATTCGCGCCTGCTAAAAGAAAAAAGAAGAAAGAATAAATAAGAAATAAAAATGACGGTATCGCCTTCGGCGATAAATTATTAAGATCCGTCCGCAAAGCGGACACCATGTTTATTCTTTATTCTTTCTTCTTTATTATTTATTCTTTTAGCAGCAGCGAACACAAAGCGTGAATCTAAAAAAACTTCTATATCGCTGCTGCGCACGCGGGCGCTCATTTTTGGTATTCATTTGTGGTACTTCGTTCCGCGGCCTATCTGAAAGGCGCGGTAGATCTGTTCAAGGAGCATTATCCGGGCAAGCTGGTGGGGGAAGGTCAGCTTTGACATGGACAGCCGCAGATCGGCTCGCTGCTTGATGCCCTCGTCGATGCCGAAGGAGGAGCCGATGATGAAATTCACCGTGGAATGACCCGCGGTGCCGAGAGAGGTCAGCCTCTCCGACAGCTCCCTGCTGGTGAGCTGCCGCCCCTCGATGCACATTGCGATGTTATACGCCCCGGAGGCAGAAAGATACTGCTCCATAGCTCTTGCTTCATCGGCAAGGGCTTTTTTGATCTCTTTGTCGGAGGGGGCATCGGGCAGGCGGCTTTCCGGCAGCTCCACCACGGCCGGCCGGCAGTCTGCGCCGAGGCGCTTGAGATACTCTGCCGCCGCGTCCCGCCAGTAGGCCTCCTTCAGCTTACCGACAGTGATAAGATTTACCCGTATCAGAAGATCACCGCCCCTGCTTTGTAATTTTCGGGCGAGGCGATATCCAGCCTGTAATCGTAATTTTCTTCATACCCCGAAAGCCCCTTCAGCGCCGACAGCCGCACCAGCCGGGGCAGGTTGTTCTGACGGCTGATATGACCGAGGACGAACCGCCGCGTACCGCTTTCGATAAGCTCACCCAGCATTTCGGAGCAGTCGCTGTTGGAAAGATGCCCCACCGACGAGCTTATCCGCTGCTTCAGCGGATAGGGATAGGGGCCGCAGCGGAGCATTTCGGGGTCATAGTTGGATTCCAGCAGCACCATATCGCAGCCGAGCAGCGCCCCTCTGACCTCGTCGGTGATGATGCCGAGGTCGGTGCAGGAGGCGGCGCGTTTTCCGTCGCCGAAGTCGATGACGAAGCCGCAGCTTGCGGCGCAGTCGTGGCTGGTGGTGAAGTGGCTGATGCACATATCCCCGAGATCGACAGCCCCGTTTTCAAGGGGGACGGTCACGGCAGCGGCGTCAAGCTTACCGCTGTCCCGCAGCTCACGGAGATTAGCTTCCTGGGCATAGACGGTGCAGCCGTATCTTTTGGCGAACACCCTGAGGCCGTTTATATGGTCGGAGTGAGTGTGGGTCACGAATATCGCCCTGACCCTTTCCGGGTCGATGCTGTTGGCGGCGAGAGCCTCGGTGATATGCTTGCAGTTCACCCCCGCGTCGATAAGAACGCCGCCCTCCTCGTCGCCCACAAAGGAACAGTTGCCGCTGCTGGAGGAATACAGCGTATAAAATCTTGCCATAGGAAACACCCTTCTGTATAGTTGATAGCTTTTCAATGCACAATGCTTTTTCAAAGCATAGGTATTATATCACACCCGCCAATGTTTGTCAATTTTCGAGGCTATTCACACAATGTTCAATTTTACGCAATCCTGCGTTTACGGATTTTCTCTATGCTATGTGTATATATAGGTGAAATGCATTTTGGGAAGGTACCTTCAAGGGCGGTGATAGAATGACCGATGAAAAGATACTCGCAATGCTGAAGAGTAATGACGAGAAAGGGCTTACTGCGGCTATGGGCAGATATTCCCGGCTGGCGGCGTCTGTGGCTGCCGGGATGCTGGAGGCGGAGGAGGATATCGAGGAGGTGGTCAGCGACACCTTTTACAAGGTGTGGGATCACCGGCAGGATATCGACACCGAAAAGGGCAGTCTGAAAAACTACATCTGCATGGTGGCAAGAAGCTGCACCCTCAACAAGCTCAGGACCCTCCGGCTCACCGAGCCGCTGCCGGACGAGGAGCGGGACTTGGGTGTAGAGGCGGATTTCTCCACCGAGTCCTCTGCGGAGCATAACCGGCGGGTCATCGCAGAGTGCATCAGAGGACTGCCCTCTCCCGACCGGGAGGTCTTCATCGACAGATTCTATTACAGCCTGTCCTACGCGGCGATAGCGCAGCGCCGCAGCTTAACAGTCAAGCGTGTGGAATACATTCTGCACAGATCGAAGCGCCGTCTGCGTGACGCGCTGTTAAAGGGAGGAATATTGCTGTGAGATACATAGACGATATGATTAAAGGCATTCCTCTTGAGGAGATGACAGGAGGTACCGAAATGAAAGAAACAGAGATAAAGGGCATCATCCCGGATGTGCCGGTACAGGCAGGCGAAAGCAGGATAGAGATAACTAAGTCAAGTGAAGAACAGAAGAAGGTCTCCGCAGAGGAAAAGCCGGCCGCGCCCTCTGCCCCCGCAAGGGTAAGGAGCAGGTGGTTCGGCGGCATTGCCGCAGTGCTGGCGCTGGCAGTCACCGCCGGCGGAGTGCTGGCCTATTTGGGCGGAGCCAAGAACATCGGCCCGCTGGCAAGCGTTATGCACGGTGCCGAGTCGCTGCCGGAGAGCAGCGATGCCGTCCCGGACAGCTATACCGATGATATGCACGCCAAGCTGGTATTTACCACATTTAGTGGCTTTTGCGCCGATATGATATCTGACGGCAAAGCATCAAATATACCCGCGGGGACGTTCACCTACGACCTTAGCGACATTTCGGAGGCAGAGCCGGCTGTTTTCCGGGGTATGCTTGAGCAGTTAGTAACTGACGAGCGCCTTACGGGGCAGATCGCTTTCCGCATCAGCAGCGCCCATAAACCCTTATGGGCTCAATGGAGAGCGGGTGACGGCACTTATGTTGCCCAGTACCCGGAGCCGGGAGAGGGGCTGACCTTCGGCGAGAACAAAAACGACGTTCCCGAAATCGAGGGTATGATAAGCGCGACACTCATCCACTGCCAGGCAGAGCTATGCACTGACGAGAAGCGTATAGTAAACACCGGGTCGGTCGCTATAGACGAGGCTTTGGCTGCAAAGGCTGTGGAGGAATATCAGCAGACGAATATGACCGTCACTCCCGACGAGAGCAAGCCGAAGCTTTACGGCTTATTATACAGCATCATGTTCCAGTATGACGGAAAGTCCTACGAGATCGGGAGATCCGACAGGACGGATGCTCCGATAATAATAAACGGAGAATACTGCAGCTGTCCCGCGGCAGAGGAGCTGCTGGATAAATACGGAAATAGGAAAGCTGAAGGCTATGCTCACTCTTCCGCAACGTGGCTAAGTGCAGACATGGAAAACGGGTTCAGCATTAATAACTTCCCTCTTTCGACCGAATACGAGCAGAAGGTCATCAAGTGGTACGAGGACTTCCTGGCCGCGAAGTATCAGCCCGTGGAGGACGTCGGCACGGAGATCGCTGCAGGCGATACCAAATACATCGAGCTGATCTTTAACGGCAGGACGGTCATTATCGTGAACACGAAATATACCGGCACCAACGTGCAGGTGAACGGAAAGTATTACAACGTTCCCGGCGACTCTGTATTCGACGGACTGGAGGAAGAATACAAGGCATCACGGAAGGAATTTCCGGAGATCATCGAAGAGCTGAACAAGGATGCGCAGGCGCAGTAAAAAAGCAACTTTGCACCACTAAGTGCAGAGCCTGCTGAAAGAATAAAGAAGAAAGAATACAGAATAAAGAATAAACAAGGTATCGCCTCCGGCGATGATTATTTAAACCGTCCGCAAAGCGGACACCTAGTTTATTCTTTTTGATGTATTATTGATTCTTTTTTATTTTAGCGCCAGCGCTTACTTTATTCTTTCTTCTTTTTTATTTTAGCGCCAGCGCTTATTGTGCTTTCATTCTCCGCGAGAAGACTGCCGAGCCGAGAAGGGTCAGTGCTGCGGCGCAGACGGTGACGATAAGCAGCGGGAGGAAAAAGCCTCCGGCGGAAAGGTCAAGGACGGCTGCCGAGCGGGCGGCTTTCGTGCAGTAGAAAAAGGGCAGGCATTTGCAAAGCGTAAGCATCACACCGCCTGTGGCTTCGGCATCGAACCATATCCCGCCCAGAAACGAGCCGAGAGATATGATGATCGAGGACAGGGGCGGGGCGGTCTTTTCGTTGAAGAGGGTGCCGAAGATAAAGCCGATCGCTGTGAACATCAGCGCCGAGGGCAGCAGGACGATAAGGCTTAGCAGCAGCCCGCCCGCGTTCAGCGGAGTGCCTAAGATCAGCGAGATGATGAACCCCGCCGCAAAGGTGACGACCGACTGCAGGAATGATATCCCCAGCATGGGCAGCAGATAGCCCAGGGTGAAGTCCCGGCCTGTCATGGGGGTGGCGTAGAGCCGGGTCAGAAACGCTCCCGCACGGTCGTTTGAAACGGTCAGCGCGGTGAACAGCATCACAAAGGTCTGACCGAACACCGCCACGGCGGGGGTAAGCTTTTCGATGTGGAAGACCGAGGGTCCCCCCGGGGGGATGCTCCGATCCACAAGGGTCATGATAACGAGCATCACCAGCGGAAAGCCGAGGCAGAAGATATAGCTAAGCGGGTCACGAAGCATCTCCTTGAAGCAGCGCCTTGAAAAGGCAAGTGTTCTGTTCATGTCACACGCTCCCCTCTGCGATCGCCACAAAGGCGTTTTCAAGGCCTGTTTTGCCTGTAAGAGCCTCCAGCTCGGAAAGAGTGCCCAAAGCCTTTATCCTGCCCGAGACCATTACCGCGATGCAGTCGGAGAGCTGCTCCGCCTCCTCCATGTAATGGGTGGTGAGGATGACCGTCACCCTGCCCTTCAGCCCCTCGATGACCCGCCAAAGCTCCCGCCTTGCGAGGACGTCGAGGCCGAGGGTGGGCTCGTCCAGAAACAGCACCTTCGGCTCGCTGATAAGGGACATCGCTATGGACAGCTTGCGCTTCCAGCCGCCGGAGAGGGTCTTTGCCAGCGAGCCGGCGACCTCGTCCAGCCCCAGCTGCGAGATGATCTGCTCCACCCGGGCGGTGCATTTGTCCTTGTCGAAGCCGCTGATCTCTGCGATAAGCTGCAGGTTCTCCCGGACGGTGAGCTTTTCCGCCACAGAGGTCTCCTGCGGAGAGATGCCGATAAGCTCCTTGACGGCCTCCTTTTCCCGGGAGCAGCTTTTTCCCATTACAAAGGCCTCGCCGCCGTCGGCCTCTGTCAGACAGCAAAGCATCTTGACGGTGGTGGTCTTGCCTGCGCCGTTTACGCCCAGCAGCGAGAACAGCTCGCCCTCGCGTATCTGCAGGCTGATGCCCTCAACGGCGGTCTTTCCCTTGTATTTCTTTGTAAGCTCTCTGACCTCAACAGCAAACATGGGGCTCACTCCTTTTTCTTTCCCAGCAGCCTTTCAACGGTGCTGATGACACCGCCGACCTTGACCATAGCGATGCCCTTATCCTCGTCCCCGAGGATAAGCATGGTGTCTCCCGGCTTGATGCCGAAAACGCTGCGGCAGTTCACGGGCAGAGTGACCTGCCCCTTGGAGTTCACCTTTGCCAGCCCGAAGACGTGCTTTCCGTCGCCGGCATGGACCTCCTTGCCGTAATCGCGGACGAGCATATCGACGGTCGTGCCGTAAAGCTCCGCCAGCTTGATGCAGCTGTTGATATCCGGCATGGACTCGCCCCTCTCCCACTTAGCCACGGCCTGCCGTGAAACGCCTATCCTTTCGGCCAGCTGCTCCTGCGTGAGCCCGGCGTGGGTGCGGTACATTTTCAGCCTTGAAAAATCTATGCTCACGTTATCTCCCCCTGTCAATCATACTATCCCCTTTTTACAAAAGCGCTCCGGCGATAAACCTGTTACAGCCGCTTTGACTACGATCAGTATAACATCTGCCAAAAGTAAAGTCAAGTTATCAAAGCTAACATCAATGTTACTGTCGGTAGCATTGTAGGAAAATGCAACACCTCGACAGCTGATAACGGATAATGAAAAGGAGCGCCTTAGACGCTCCTTCATTATCAACTGTCAACTGTCAGCTAAAGACTAAAGACTACATTTCCCACGAGGAAAGCAGAAAGCCGGGGATGACCACTATTGCGAAGAACGCCCAGCTTATCAGCGTAAAGACCTTGACGAACCTGCCGCCCTGCCCCGGGTATTCCCGGACGTAGATGCGGTAGTTTATCACCGATGCCAGCGAGCCTATCAGCGAGCAGAGGCCGGCGGTGTCGGCGCCGTAGATAAGCCCCGCGTTGGACTGCGAAAAGGGGTAAAGCACGATAGATGCCGGCACGTTGGATATTATCTGGCTAAGGCCTATCGCCCACCAGTATTCCCTGCCCGCCACCGCGCTTTTCAGAAAGCCTGCTATGCTCTCGTTGGCGGCTATGGAGGAGGAGAACACAAAGAAGAACAGGAACGTGAACAGCAGGACGTAATCCACCTTCAGAAAAAGCCGTCTGTCGGCGGCGGCGATGACTCCCACTACTGCGATGACCGATATCCACCACCAGTCTGTCCGGCTGACAATGGTGATGACCACCAGCAGGAACAGCCCTAGATACAGCCAGCGTCCTCTGCCCGGCTCCGGGGGAGGCTGCGAGCGGTCGAGAGTTATAGGCTCCCGCAGACCCTTGCGGTAAAGCACCAGCACGAATATCACCAGCAGCACCGCCGACCCTGCGCACAGCGGCAGCATATGCAGCATAAAGCGTCCCGCGCTGATGCCGTAGCGGCTGTAGAGGAACAGGTTCTGCGGGCTGCCGAAGGGCATCAGCAGCGAGCCGCGTACAGCGGCGATGTTCTCCATAGTGATGACCGGCAGGATGTACCTCTCCTTGCCGCCGCCCCGGAAGGTGAATATCGTCAGCGGGACGAATATCATCAGCGAAACGTCGTTGGTGACGAACATCGAGGAGAAGAACACCCCGAAGATATAAAACAGCGAAAGCCCCGTAAGGCTGCCGGTCTTCAGCGACAGCCGCACCAGCGGATAAAGCACGTTCTCCTGCTTGAAGCCCTCCAGCACGCAGAGCATCATCAGCAGCGTTCCGAGGGTGTGCCAGTCGATATCGTTCAACAGACGTGCGCTCGGGGGTGTGATGAACAGTGATACCAAAGCCGCTGCCGCCGACACCGTCAGCATAGGCTCCCGCTTCAGCAGGCCGAAAATTTTACTCAATGCTATTCCTCCAGATCAGAAGATGCCAGGCAATGCCCGCCGACAGGCGACACAATAGCAGTATTATTCACGCAAAACTATCCTTCCGCTGCACTCCGTGACAGCGTCCCCGCGGATGATCTCGCCGATGCTGTCGGCAGTGATAAGGCCGGAGCGGGGGTTCTTCACCGAGTCGATATGCCCCCGCACATCCGCTTCAACGTCGGAGTATTCAAAGGAGAGATCGCAGCCGGTCATCTCGCAGTCGATAAGCCTGAGCCCCTTGCAGTAGCAGAGAGGCTGTGTGCCGGAGATCCTGCATCGGATAAGGGTAAGCCCCTCCGAGAACCATGCAAGATACTCCCCCTTTACCACCGAGTCGGTAACGGTCACGTTTTTAGCGTGCCAGAAGGCGTCCTTTGTGTCAAGCACCGAGTTGCGTATGGTGAGGTTTTCCACATACTGGAAGGAATATTTCCCCTTGAAATCAAGTCTGTCGATCTCAATGTTCTTCGCATCGAGGAATATGTATTCCGAGGTGATCGAGGTGTCGGATATGCGGGTGCGGTCGGTCTTCCAGCCGAACTCCGGCGAGTCGATCCTGCACCCGCGGATGACCGTCCCGACGCATTCCCGCAGAGCCTTTACGCCGTTGATGTCGGTATTCTCGATAAGGCCGTCGTCGGAATACCAAAGGGCGGCGCGGGTCTTGTCGTCAAGCGCCGAATTTTTCAGCTCGTATTTTTTTGCGTGCCAGATAGGATAGCGCAGCGAAAAGCTGCAGCCGTCAATGACGATGTTCCTCGTCTCCTTGAGCACAGACTCGCCGTCGGCAGGCCCCGCAAAGGTGCAGCCCTTAACAGTCGTGTCGGTTATATTGTACAAGGCGCGTTCATGGTCAAAGGTCTGATTTTCGATAAGCTTCATTCTATGATCTCCCAGTATCAGTTTTATCCCGGTCCCGATATGCACCGCTTTGTCAATGCACAATGAAGGAGTGCCCATTCGTGCCCTGCGGGCGCTCCTTTAAATCGCATCCGGGTCGCGGTCAGATTTTCTCAAGCGGGTATTTTCTGTCGGGGGGCGGGTATTTGGCGGAAAGCAGCTCCAGCTCCTCGGGGGGGATAGGCTCAAAGACGTTTTGCATATTCCATTCAAGGTGGGGGATGCTGGCGGTCTTGAACACTGCGGCGATGTCCCTGTTCCTCACGGCAAAGGAGAGCATCAGCGATTCGGGGGTCTTGCCCTCACGGGCGGCGATATCGGCGGCAAGCGCCCCGCCGGCGACTGCCTGCCTTGCGGAGGAGCAGTTGCAAAGGGGCGAATAGCCCATTACAAGCACATCATGCTCCTTGCACCAGGGTATCAGATCGAACTCCGCGCCGCGGGCGGTGATGTTATAGAGTATCTGATCGCAGAAGCAGCGCGAGCCCATTTCGCACTCAAACAGCTCCTGCATATCATCGGTATCAAAATTTGAAACTCCCCAGTGTCTGATAAGCCCCTCGCTCACAAGGCGCTCCATTTCAAAGACAGTCTGCTGCAGGTCGGCATCCCCCCGCCAGTGGAGCAGGTAGAGGTCGATACAGTCGGTGCCGAGGCGCTCAAGCGACCGGGTGCAGCTTTCAAAGAACCTGCCCGCCGCCGCATTGTGGGGGAGTATCTTATCCACGATAAAAAGGGACTCCCGGTCAAGACCTCTTACGGCCTCGCCCAGTATCTCCTCGCTAAGCCCGCCGCCGTACATCTCCGCGGTGTCCAGCAGGGTCATGCCGAGACGGCTGATGCCGTATTTCAGTACCGCGATTTCGTCCTGCCGGCCGTTCTCACCGAACCGGTAGGTGCCGAGCCCGATAAGGGGTATCCTTTCCCCTCTGTGCCGAAGATATTCCATAAGCACCTCCCGCAAAAGCATAATGCTGTAAATACATTATATCACATTTTTATCCGTTTGTAAACAGGTCAATGACAATTTGCCCCGCAGCAAAAGAAAAAAGCGAGCGGTCAAGCTGTCTGCCCCGCAGCCCCCGGCGGGTGCATTAACATCATCTTTTTTCAGACCTCTTCTGCAGCGGTACGCCCTACGCACCACCTTATCAACACTAAAAAATGCCGAAATTCCGCACCTTTTTCAAATGCTGAATTTCACTTCAATACCTGTTTCATCGGATATAAGCACTACCTCTATCATAGCTGCCGCCAGATCGTGCTTTTCCTGCACCGTCAGCGTATCCCACTGTTTCATAGGCTTTTCCAACGGCTTTGTGTCGATAGCCTTACGCTTACGGCTCATCGTCTGCATTTTCTTTTCAAGCTCCGACTTCTGCTCATGCAAGGCACTCACACGCTTCTGAATGTAGTCAAAGAGTACGCTGTCAGCATCAGCGAGCTTTTCCATAAGTTTCTGTATTTCGCTGTCAAGGCGAACGATCTCTGTCTTGATACTCTCCGTTTCGGCATCGGGCTTGCTTTCCTCACGCTTTGCGATTTTAAGCTGTTCAATGCGTTTCTGCATTTCTTTCAGCACAGCGTCCTCGACCTGTCTCGGTTTTAACTGTATCGGAGGAGTAGGACAGCCGTTCAGCGTAAACTTGCCGTAGTCAATGAAGCGATAATACACCCTTTTGCCATCTCTGCTCGATGAGTGATTGAAGTGCATCGCATAACCACAGCAGGAGCATTTCACCATACCCACAAGCCAAGAGTTCATAGCCTTGCCGTTCGTCGGGAATTTGCTCTGGTGCGACTTCCTGTCCTGCACTCTCAGCCACACATCACCGTCTACAAGCCCCTCATGGTAGGCTACCTTGACGAAGTGCGTATTATCAAGCCCAGCGTGAACGAACAAGCCGTGAATACCATCATAGGCTTCAATATCGTCAAGCAAGTCATATCCTCTGGAAAGAAAATAGCGATAGACCTCTTTATTCGCCCTTACATACAGCGGATTTTCAAGGATACGGCTCAGGTGTGACCTGTCAAGATTGGATATGCCTGTTTTTGTGCGTGGTGTCGGTCTTGAAGCATTGATACCGTTCTCCGTCATGTAACGGATAATATCGGTCAGAGAATTTTCGGGGTGCTGATACAAGTCATAAGCCACACGCACCGCTTCTGCATTCTCCGAGGGAACAAGCACCGAGCCTGTTTTGCCGTTAATCGTTCTTCTTTCGGGAGTGTAGCCAAACTGCACCTTGCCGCCCTGATAGAAGCCTGTCTCCCTTGCCTTTGTCTGAAACGCATCTGCCACTCTTGCGGCGATAGTCTCACGCTCAAACTCAGCGAAGTTCAGCAGATTATTTCTCATCATACGCCCCTCTTTTGTCTCCGTATTGAACGGCTCGGAGAGGGAGTAAACGGTCACGCCGTAGCGGTCAAGCTCG
>JAFSSS010000047.1 GCA_017450925.1 Ruminococcus sp.
CGATACCTTGATTATTATTTCTTATTTATTCTTTCTTCTTTTTTCTTTTAGCAGGCGCTGCACTAAGTAACGCAAAGACACTTCTGCCGTGATACAGCAGAAGTGTCGGAATAAAAACTTCTTTATTGCGCCTGCGCTAAGCGGACACCTTGTTTATTCTTTCTTCTTTCTTCTGCCTAACTTTAGTTAGGATATTATTATATTCATTTAGCGGCGTCACGCATGAGCTGCAATTTTCAAATACCTCTTTATCGCCGCTGCGCTTAATCCTTGGCTGCTTTCACGGCCTCAAACTCGTCCACGATCTCCTGCTCGGGAGCGGGGGTAAGAAGCGATACCACGATATTAACAACTATAGCGCATACGAATGCGGGCAGAAGCTCGTAGATAGCCAGCACATCGCTCAGGCCGGAGATCACGAACTTCCAGATAAACACCATTGCACCGCCTGTGACCATTCCGGCCATAGCGCCCCACCTGTTGGAGCGCTTCCAGAACAGAGCCAGCAGCATAACCGGCCCGAAGGTAGCGCCGAAGCCGGCCCATGCAAAGGAAACGATCTTGAACACAGAGCTGTCGGGATCCCATGCAAGGAAAACTCCTATTACTGCAATTACGACCAGTGTGATCCTTGCTGTGAGCATCTGCGCCTTTGAGCTAAGCTTAACGCCGAACACCTTGCTGATGATATTCTCGGAAACGCTTGAGGATGCAGCCAGCAGCTGTGAGTCGGCAGTTGACATGGTGCTTGCGAAGATGCCTGCCAAAATGATGCCCGCCACAAAAGCAAACACATAGTTATACTCGCTTAGCGCCTTGGCGATCTTTACAATAACGGTTTCCGAGGCCGAGCCCTCGAGCTTTTCGATCGTTCCCGCCTTGGACATAGCCAGTCCGATAACGCCGATGAACGTAGCGACAGCCAGTGAGATGACCACCCATACAGATGCGATGCGGCGGGAAAGCTTCAGCTTCTTTCCGTCCTCGATAGCCATAAATCTAAGCAGGATATGGGGCATACCGAAATAGCCGAGACCCCACGCCATTGTTGACAGTATGCTAAGGAAGCCGTAGCTCTTCTCTGCATTTGCGGCAGCATCATAGGTAGTATTCATTCCCAGATATCCGGGCAGGCTTTTGGCATTATCAATGACTGCACCGAAGCCGCCGGCAGAGCTGATGCCGAAGGTAAGCACGATTATCAGTGCCACCGACATGACGATGCTCTGTATCAGGTCGGTCTTTGAGGCAGCAAGAAAGCCGCCCAGCGAGGTATAGCCAATGATGACAACGGCGCTGATTATCATAGCAACATGGTAATCAATATTGAACAGCGACGAAAACAGCTTTCCGCAGGCTGAAAAGCCCGATGCCGTATAGGGTACGAAAAAGACCACGATAATTACCGCCGAAAGCCCCAGCAGCACCTTTGTATTGTCCCGGTAGCGTGCCGAGAAAAAGTCGGGGACTGTTATCGCGTTGCACTTTGCCGAATAGCGGCGCAGCCTCTGCGCAACCACGAGCCAGTTCACATATGTACCGAGGGCAAGACCTATCGCCGTCCAGCCCGCATCGCAGATACCCGACAGGTAAGCAACTCCGGGCAGACCCATAAGCAGCCAGCCGCTCATATCCGAGGCCTCGGCGCTCATAGCCGTTACGATAGGCCCCAGTCTTCTTCCGCCGAGATAGAAATCATCGACGGTCTCGTTCTGCTTTGAGCTTCTGATGCCTATAACAAGTGTAAACACCATATACAGGCCGATAGCCGCCAGCATTATAAAATCCTGTGTTGACATTTTTCTACTCCTCTCTGTTTTTAATGGGGGTGAACCCCCATACGCCCGCTTAGGGTCATGCTGTTCTTCAGCTGTCCAGCATTTGTCCGAGCTTCTTCATCAGCGGGTCGAGCCAGTCGCCCTCAAACAGCTCGATAGTTCCCTTGTCGCAGGCGGCTGCCAGCTTGGGGTTTATCGGCAGGCGGCAGACGGTGTCTATGCCGTACTGCCTGGCGAACTCCTCTGCCCTGCTCTCTCCGAAGATGCTGTGACGCTTGCCGCAGTCGGGGCATTCGTAGTATGACATATTCTCCACGATGCCAAGCACCGGCACGTTCATCATTTCAGCCATTCTCACGGCCTTTCCGACGATCATTCCCACAAGCTCCTGCGGGCTGGTGACGATAACTATGCCGTCAACCGGCAGGGACTGGAACACCGTCAGAGGAACGTCGCCCGTTCCGGGGGGCATATCCACGAACATGAAATCCACGGCTCCCCAAATAACATCTGTCCAGAACTGCTTTACAACTCCCGCGATGACAGGCCCTCTCCATACCACAGGATCCTTTTCGTCCTCCAGCAGGAGGTTGATCGACATGATCTCTGTTCCCTTGGCGCTTACCGCCGGGAAAAGGCCGTCCTCGGTGCCCTCGGCGTGACCGTGTATGCCAAAGGCATTCGGGATAGAGGGGCCGGTGATATCCGCATCAAGGACAGCTGTGGCATAGCCGTCACGCTGGCTGGTCACTGCAAGCAGTGATGTCACCAGTGATTTTCCGACACCGCCCTTGCCGCTGACAACGCCGATGACCTTACGTATATTGCTCATAGCGTTGACCGGCTCCTTGGGGATGCCGCCCTGTCTTTCACTGCAGCTCTCGCCGCAGCTGGAACAATCGTGAGTACATTCGCTCATTTATATCTTACTCCTTTTTAAAATGATACCTTATTTTCAGACTGCCGACATCCACTTTTCGTAAATGGACGGGTCGGCAGAGGTCACAAGTATGATAGATGCCGTTGCCAGATCAAGAAGTGTGTGTGCGATCATGACCGGCAGGGGGTTTCGCTTCCTTCGGTAATAGATGCAGAAGATGACCGTCAGCGGAAGAAAGCTTATGAACCGATAGATGATGAACCTTGCCTCCGGCACCAGCGGGATAAAGCAGTGCTGAAGCGTATAGAAGAACGCCGGAACGATCACCGCTGCCTTGTCGTTTTTGATGCCGTTGACACCGTAACCAAGATAAAGCCCGTCCTCCGCAAGGGCGGTCGTCACCGGCAGCAGGAGCATATTTATCACAGCCAGCCAAAGCGGTATTGGCTCGACTATCGCCCCAGGGTAATAGGGCATTTTGCCGTAGCAGATAAGTCCCGCCAGATTCATCCCGCCGGAGGCCACAGCCAGCGATATCACCACCATGATGATAAGCTCCTTTTTGGGCGTTCCGCGGCGGAGGTTCACCATTTCAAAATAGGTCTGTCCCCGGCGCTTTGCGCAGACCAGGAGAAGCGCCACCGTGAGGATATTCACCGCCGTGGCGGCGATAGACCACCAGCTGCTGATCTCGCTGACCTGCTTGCTGACAACAGCCGCACCCACTATGAATATCAGCAGGAACAGCACCGACCTTACAGGCAGCAGTACAGACTTTTTCATACATATCCCTCCTTAACGGGAAACATAGTCTATCACCGAGCTGATGAAGGCTCTGCCCTCGGGCGAGACTGTGAGCTTTTCGATATCGCAGTTGAGGACGACCACCTTGCCGCTGCCCTCGTCGTATTCATACATCAGCGCAAGGTCGTGGTTGCGCTCAAAGTTGTCGATAGTGCGGACGATGACCCTTTTGCCCTCTGAATGACCGTCCAGTATCTCGGAGCGGGAGTTGGTCACGATGTCATACCACTGTGGGGTTGACCATTTCTCGCAGGCAAAGCCAGCCAGTGCAGGGTGATTGCGGTCGATCAGCAGACCCATAGTCCCCACCGGAACGGGCTTGCCCATTGACTGGGAGATAGATCTGAACATCGGATAGCACCAGAAGTCTGTGCAGTAAAAGCCGTCGATATAGCCCTCTTTGCCCTCTGTGTCGGGGATGATAAGGACTGTCCTTCCCGCATTGAGGAGCGCTTTTGCCTCTGCATCCACGCTGCGGAAGATGCGTGCATTCCCCAGCTCGATGCGGTCGTATTCCGGGAAGAGTGTCAGCTCGTAGGAGTTGCGCACGTCCGTCCCCTTGACGGCAAGGGTCAGCCGCAGGCGGGTGACCTTGGTCACCTTAGGCAGTCCCGCCTTGAAAGTGCCGAGGCTGAAATGCGTCCCGCTGCCGTTGACGGTGAACTCCTCCGACTGCTCGAACCCGCCGCCGGAGAGGGTGCAGACCACTCTTCTCTGATCGGCTGTACGGCTCCTTGTCCAGCAAAGCTCCACATCCGCGGAGAACTCCCCGCCGGAGCAGAGGCAGTAGCTGTCGAACCTTGCCAGCACCACCGCGTCATTGCAGAAGCCTCTCCACTCCTCGGGAGAGATAAGCCCCTTGCTGTCCATGAATGCATCCAGCATTCCCACAAGCGCCGTCCCCTGCCCGGAGAAATCCTGCAGGTCAAGCAGCTGGAAGCCGGCTATGCGGCGTGATCTGAACACCGCCTCCAGCTCCTCCTTATAGCACTGCACTGCCATCTTGCCGGAGCAGAGGAAGTAATCCTTTGCCAGCGGCAGCAGCCCCGCCTTTTCCAAGCGGCTGCGGAAGGTCTTGAAATTCCTTGCCTGCAGCGGGCCGGTGTATTTTTCGATCTCGTCAAAATCGGGATAGGTCTCGTACTGCCCTATCTCGTGGGTGATTATCGGCACCTTCGGGATGAAATCCGCATCGGCAGAGGTGGCCTCAACGGTCTTTACGCCTGTGCCGTACTGTATCTGAACTGTCCCGCCGCCGGCATTCCTATGCTCCGAGGCCGTCGGGACTACTGCGCTGTCGTAGTCGTGCCTTGTGGAGGGCTTTTCAGTCTGAACGTGTCCGAGAGGAGCATCACACATAGCGTATGAACCGCGGATAAGCCTGTCACCGGCAAGGCGGACGCCCACAAAGAAATCGTCCTCCTCCAGCACCGCCGGGAACCACTGGAAATTGTTGGAGCCTTGAGTGTAAAGCCGTCTGCGGTCATATTCCTTGTAGCCGTGAAGTATGCGGTCAAGCTCCTTCTGCGAGCCCCAAAGCTCGTTGCCCATTGACATCATGCAGAAGGAGGGATGATTGCCGAAGCAGTCGATCATGCGGAAGCCCTCGGCCACGAGGAAATCCTGCTCCTCCTTGTTATAGCCCTCCTCGCCCTTTTCGCGGATAGTTCCCCAGAAGGGCAGCTGCGGCTCCATGATGATGCCCAGCCTGTCGGCGGCCTCAAAGGCGGCCTCCGGCGGACAGCAGGTATGGAAGCGGTAGTGGTTGAAGCCCCACTCCTTGGCGATGCCCATGACCTTGAGCCAGCTTTCGGTATCAGTGGGGGCATAGCCTGTCAGCGGGAAGATCATCCCGTCGTGCTTGCCCCGGAGTATGATCTCTCTGCCGTTGAGAGTAAAGACGCTGCCCTCGGCGCGGAAGTCCCGCAGGCCGAAAAGGGATGTGTATGTATCGCCGTCGGCGGTCATAGTAAGACGGTAGAGATTGGGGGTCTCGTCGCTCCAGAGAAGCGCATCCTCTCCCAACGGGACGGTGAACTCAAAGCTGTTGCCGGTGAACTCGAATTTGAAGTCCGAAAGGCTCTGCTTTACGGCGGTGTTCACGCTTTCGATACTGCACACACCCTCGCAGCCGATGATCGGCGGCAGGTCGTTTTCAAAGGAGCCTCTCACCGTAACTGTACGTTTTTCTGTACTTGTATATATCCTAACGTTTTCAAATCTCGATCTGTCGAAGATCTCCACCAGCATTTTTCCGGTGATGCCGCACCAGTTGGACTGGGTGTCCTGCGAGGTGAGGTGTCCGCCGCCGGTCTTGTAGCCAACGTTTGAAACGGCGATGACGATCTCATGCTCGCCGTCGGCAGAGAAATCGGAGATATCATAGATATGCGGGGCGATCAGACTGTCCTGCCGGCCGAGGCTGACGCCGTCCACAAACAGCTCTGTTATGCGGGTGCGTTCAAGGGTGAGCAGCAGACGTTTGCCCTCAAGCCCATTAAAGCTCACCCTCCGGCGGAAGCGGGCTGTCCCCTCGAATTTATAAGCATCTGTAAGAAAGCCGGTCTCCTGTTTCGGATTGGGCTCTCCCTTTCCCGCACAGGAGGTAGTCCCGGGAAGTGTCATAGTATCGGAATAAACGGCAGAGCCGCCCTCGCTGCCCGCAGGTTCAAGAGAAAGCTCCCACAGTCCGCTTATATCAATCTTTCCGGTCATAGCATTACATCCTTTCATAAAGGGTTCTGATTATGCGCCAATACTTTTTTATTATAACACAATTCTCTCTGCAATCTATGACTATTTTGTAAACAACGAAAATCTTTTAAGGCAAGGGCAAAAGCTGCAAGATAAAAAAGGCATCTCCGCCGATGAGCAGCGGAGATGCGCAAATATTCAAATATCAGAGATCATCGCGCTTATAGCACTCGAATACCTCGTCGTAGTATTTCTGATCCTCGGGCTTGTTCTTGGTGAAGAGGCTCACCAGCGGGACAAGTATCAATCCGAAGATCATAGTTATCGCTCCGGCGTTGATAGCCGAATGGATAGCCAGTCCGCCGATGACAAGCTCGTGCTTGCCAAAGGTGAAGTAGATCATGTGTGCGACCGTAAGACCAATGCCGCAGAAGAAGCAGGCACCGACAGCGGCCTTGGTGATCTTCCTGCTGTAGAGGCCGTAGAGGTAGGGCGCCAGAAATGCTCCGGCAAGAGCGCCCCAGGAGATCGACATCAGCGTGGAGATTATCGTCGTCGGGTTTTCCAGCGTGAATATCGCCAGAACGACCGAGATCAGCAGGAACACGCCGATGAAGATACGCATGATTAAAAGCTCCTTCTTCTCGTCCATGTCCTTCTTTAAGGGCTTGATAAGGTCGATAGTCAGCACCGAGCTGGAGGTCAGCACCAGCGACGAAAGGGTTGACATCGAGGCTGACAGCACCAGCACGATAACAACTCCGAAGAGCAGCTCGGGGATAGCGTTCATCATTTCGGGAACGATGCCGTCAAAGCCGGTGGCAGGTGCGCCCTCAACATTGTCAACAAAGAGCCTGCCGAAGCCTCCGAGGAAGTAACAGCCGCCTGCTACGACCACCGCAAACACGGTGGATACGATAGTTCCGATCTTCACCGACTTGTCGTCCTTAACGGCATAGAACTTGCCCACCATTTGAGGCAGTCCCCAGGTGCCGAGAGAGGTGAGTATCACAACGCCCAGCAGGTTCACCGGATCCGGCCCGAAGATAGATGCAAACTCGCCGGTTATGCCCTCCTTGTTGGGTATCTCTGCCATTTTGTCGATAGACCCGCCGAGGCCGCCGTTCTTGTTCAGCACAGCCAGCACAACGGCGCTGATGCCTACCAGCATAAACACGCCTTGGATGAAATCGGAAAGCGCGGTAGCCTTATAGCCTCCGAGGATAACATAGAAGGCTGTGAACACCGCCATAACGATGATGCAGTATTTATAGGGTATTCCGAAGCCTTTTTCAAACAGCCTTGAAAGTCCGTTATATACCGATGCGGTATAGGGTATCAGGAACACGAAGATTATCAGTGCCGCGATAGTTTTCAGCGTCTTTGAATTATAGCGCTTCTCAAAGAACTCCGGCATCGTCTTTGCCTGCAGATGCTTGCTCATGATGCGGGAGCGTCTGCCGAGTATCAGCCACGGCAGCAGTGAGCCGATGATCGCATTTCCCATGCCGACCCATGTTGAAGCCACGCCGTAGCTCCAGCCGAAGCGTCCGGCATAGCCTACGAAAATAACCGCCGAGAAATAGCTCGTGCCGTAGGCAAAGGCTGTGAACCACGGCCCCAGCGTTCTTCCGCCCAGCACGAAGTCCGTCACATTGGCGGTCTTGCGCCTGTAGTAAACTCCTATCCCGACCATAAGTATCAGATAAGCGATCAGGATGATCCACATTCCAACCATACTTTACTTCCCCTTTTGCAGTTTAACCGTTTAACGCTTTTTGGCTTTTATGCTTTTATCCAATAAAGCGCCAACAGTAATATTATATATCCCCTGCTGTGATTTGTCAAGACCTTAAACAAAATTTCCTTACAAACAGGGTCAATTGTCAGTTGACAGTTGATAATGAATGGAGTGTGCCGCAGGCGCACAGATGCCCATTCGGGCACCGCAGCGAGATCATGAACACAACGTTTCTGTTCTCCTCAAACTGCAGCGCCCGAATGGGCATTTCGTCGCCCTTAGGCGACACCTTTCATTATCAACTGTCAATTATCAACTGTCAACTGTTAAGCACTTTATTTTTCCATTCTGTCAATGCCCTGTAGGAACAGCTTCATGGAGATAAAGCAGGAGACAGCATATATCGGCACTGCCGCCGCAAGCAGCTTGAGGCCGAAGCTCTTGAGGTTGAAATCTCCGATATATTTGAAAATGCTCTCCCAGAAGTTCTCCTCCGAGCCGATCCAGCTAAGGTCGCCGAAAAGGCCGTAGATCACCACCGCAAGGACGATGACAGCCATAAGCCCGCCCTTTACCTGCGTGCCTATCTTGGTGCCGAAGGCTGTGATGCAGGGCAGCTCCACCGAGCGCATCAGCAGCGAGACTGCCGCCAGCATAATATTTATCCCCACAACGTCCGGCGCCTTGTCGTTCACCGTGCGGATGACGGCATTCGTTACGGAGCAGATGCAGAACGTCACAAGCACCGATAATGCCACAAAGCAGTATTTTGCAGTCACCTGCTTTGCGATACCGCCGGGAACGGCTGTGACGTAGCAGCCCCACTTCTTGCGCTCGTCAGTTTGGACGAAATTAAGCGCAAAGGCTCCGACCACCAGATAGGATATCAAGGAAAAGCCTGCGAAAAAGCCTGTCATGAACAGCTTGTTATCCGGCACGCCTCCGTTGTTTTCACCCGAGAGTATCATCACTGATGTAACAACATTGAAGAATACCAGCACAAACAGCATTATCATCACCCACCTGCCGTTGCAGCGCAGGTCCTTGTATAAAAAGCCTAACATCTGCCGCCCCTCCTTTTAAGCGCCTTTACGCTTAGAAAATAGCCTGCCGCCGTCAGTCCGAGCAGCACGGTCGGTGCGAGCCACCAGATATTATCTCCGAACCAGCGGACCTTTTCCATGACCTCGTCCCGAAAGAACCGTGTCATGACCTGTCCGTCAGAAATGCCCAGAGCCTCCAGCGCCGCATCGCGCTGCGCTTCGTCCGTGCCGAAAAGTTCGATGCCGTAGCTGCGGTAATAGCTGTCCATCCAGTTCGCCAGCCCGAATCCTGCTCCGAGATAGAGCAGCATAAACAAAGCGTTGGTTACAGCAGCAGCCACTCCGGGCTTACGAACACGGTAGGTGACAGTCTCCTGAACTGTCTTTACGGCATAGAAAACACAGCCTATGGCTAAAATATAGAGCAGATATTTCGCGTTGAACTCTCTGCCGAAAACAAGGTTCGCAAGCGCAAGATTGATATATCCGATGACCGTAGCTGCGCCGAGAAAGCAGAGGTTTGTCAGATACACCGCTCCGACTATCTTCCGCTCCGAGACCGGCAGGGTATGTTCATATACGCGAAAGCCGCTTTTTTCATCGGGGATGATGCAGTCGGTAATGGTGGAGAAAAGCAGCACCGCTCCGCCAAAGACCATTATATAATACATCACGCTGCTGACATTTTCGGCTCCTCCCTCACCCAGCTTTGCGATATTGCCGTAAACTGCCGAGAGCTTTACCAGTATGCAGAGCATTATCAGAACAAGATATACAACAAGTACAACAGTGCGGTATTTGCGGGTTATATAAAGCTCCTTGAGCATCAGACCCTTCATTCAGCTCCACTCCTTTTTCTCCCGATTGACATAATATACCATGATGTCATCCAGCGTTGCGCTGTCGATGACCGCCCCGGAGTATTTTCTTTTGCAGGCTGCCCTGTCGGTGACGAGCAGCTCCGCGCCCACGTCCGTTACACGGGCAGAGATATAGTCAGCCCTGTCGATAGCGGCGCAGTCCGCCTTTGTGCATTTGAGGATGCCGTGAGAGGCAAGGATATCATCCTTGTAGCCGGTGAGCAGGATCCTTCCCTTGTCGATAAAGGTCACGCTGTCGGCGATCTTTTCAAGGTCTGAGGTTATGTGTGAGGACATAAGGATAGTGTTCTCCTCGTCCTGCAGATACTCTAAGAAGATATCCAGTATCTCGTTTCTCACCACCGGGTCAAGACCCGTGGTGGCCTCGTCCATGATAAGCAGCTTTGCCCCGTGGGAGAGCGCCGCCGCGATCTGCAGCTTCATTTTCATGCCCTTTGAGAACTGCCCGAACTTCTTTTTATAGGGCAGCTGGAAGCGGTCGAGATAGCCCTTGAAGGTCTCGCTGCTCCAGCCCTTGAAGATATGCCGAAGCATCCTGTCAAGCATTTTGGCGTTAAGGTTCTCGTGGAACGGCAGCTCGTCAAAGACGGCGGAGATATTCTCCTTCCAGACTGTCTCGTTCTCACGGGAGTCCTGCCCGAACACCCTTATCTCGCCGCTGTCGGGTCTGATGATGCCGAGTATCGAATTTATGGTGGTGGATTTCCCTGCCCCGTTCTGCCCGATGAAGCCCATTATGCTCCCCTTCGGGACAGTAAAGCTCACGCCGTCAAGCGTAAAGCCGTCATATCTCTTGGTGAGACCGTTTATCTCTATCGCATTTTCATATTCTGACATTTTATTCCCCTCCGTAGATAAGATCAAGCAGCTCGTGCAGCTCCTCGATCGTTATTCCGCCGATCTGCGCCTTTTCGCAGGCCTCGGTAAGAAGCGCTTCAGTCTGCTTGAGAAATTCCTCACGGACAAGCTCCCGGTTCTGCCCCTTAACGAAGCTGCCCTTTCCTGTTTGAGATACGATGAACCCCTCCCGCTCCAGCTCCTCGTAGGCGCGTTTGGTGGTTATCACGCTTATCCTCAACGACTGTGCCAGCGCCCGCATTGACGGAAGGGCGTCCCCCTCTGCCAGCTGACCGCTCATGATCTGTGCCTTGATCTGCGAAACTATCTGCTCGTAGATCGGCGCCTCGCTCGAATTTGAAATAATAATATCCATGTGATCACCTGTCATTATTGTATATATTCCATATACACATTATACACTTCATATACACGCTTGTCAAGAGCATATCCTCACAATTAGCAGTAATGCACAAAAAAAGCACGGTGCATTGTGCATCGTGCCTGCTGCAGTCATGTCATGCTCTTCATTATCTCTGCGCATATCTGTATCGGAGATGCGCTGCCGTCGGCAATGCTGTCGGCGGCAGAGAGGTATTTTTCCCGGCGGAGATCAAACCGCTCCTGCAGCTCCTCCCGGGAGGCCGCCGCCGCAAGGGGACGGCGCTTGTCCCCCTTGATGCGTTCATAGCACAGCTCAAAGGGCGTGTCGATGAAGATCACCCTGCCGCCCTGCTTTGCAGCCTTTGCGTTCACCGGGTCAACCATTGCGCCGCCGCCTGTGGCGACCACATATCCGCTCTGTGCAAGGGTCACCACCGCCTCCCGCTCCAGCTCACGGAAATGTGCCTCGCCGTCAGCGGCGAATATCTCCGCGATCGTGCGGTGCTGGCTGTCCTCGATGTAGCTGTCCATATCCACGAAGATACGCCCGCTCTTTTCTGCCAGCAGCTTGCCGACAGTTGTCTTGCCGCAGCCCATAAAGCCGCAGAGAAATACAGTTTTCATGTCCTCACCTCAAATAAGCCTTGAAACCTCGCCGATGACAGCCCTTATCTCCTCGCGGGAATATTCGTCGCCGTCCCATATGCGGTGAGCGGAGACCGCCTGCCACACCAGCATAGCCATACCGTTCTCGGCGGGCTTGCCAAGGGCGCGGGCTTTCTTGATAAGCTGCGTTTCAAGGGGGTTGTATATAACGTCAAACACCGCATCGCTGCGCGCTATCAGTTCATCCGATACGGGGCAGGCATCCACCTTCGGGAACATCCCCACGGGAGTTGCGTTCACCAGCAGATCGTAATGCTCTGCATGAACGTCCCCGGCTGTAACAAGAGTCGCCCTTGCGGCGGGAGCGTGCTTTGCTATCTCCTTCACCACGCTGTCGGCAGCAGCCCTGTCAGACTCCAGTATCTGAACGGTAAGCTCGGCACCTCTAAGCGCCGAAGCGATAGCTATCATCCTGCCCACGCCGCCGCAGCCGATAAGCAGCACTTTCCCGGACAGCTTCCCGCCCATAGCCTCCACCGACTCAAGGAAGCCGTCGCAGTCGGTGTTATAGCCTGTGAGCCTGCCGCCCTTATTGGCTATGCAGTTGACAGCGCCGTAAAGCTCTGCCGACTTGTCCAAAGCGTCCATATGCTCCATGACAGCCAGCTTGTGGGGAATGGTGACGTTCAATCCCTCAAAGCCCCGGATAAGGCTGCCGGACAGCTCCTCCTCCGTCACCTCGGTGAGGGAATACTCCGCCTTCCTGCCCCGCAGAGCAAAAAGCCTTTCGTGTATCTGCGGTGAAAGGGAATGCCCCAGCTTGCCGCCTATAAGCGTATATTTTTTCATTCCTTGCTCCATTTCTCGTTTTCAATAAGATCCTCAAGAGTGATGTTATCCACCACGTCGTTGACCGCCTTGTATATCTTCTCCCAGATAAAAAGCGTGGTGCAGCTGTCGGCGCGTTCACAGGGCGGCTCGCCCTCGGTCAGACAGGTCACGGGGGCAAGGCTGCCCTCGGTCGCCCGCAGTATCATCCCGACGGTGTATCCCTTAAGCTCGCGGGAAAGCCTGTAGCCTCCTCCGGCACCTCTCACGCTGGTGACGAAGCCCGCTTTTGAAAGCACGGATATTATCTGTTCAAGATACTTTTCCGAAATGCCCTGCCGCTCCGACACCTCTCTTACCGAACAGCAGCCTTCGACAGCGTTCTGTCCGAGATCGACCATTAGCCGCAGCGCATAACGTCCTCTTGTGGAAATTTTCATCTCTATTCTCCTTAATTCGCCTTAATTATATCTGTAACGATCTTGCCGATAAGATAAGCAAGATAGATAAGCATGGGTATATTGGTGAAGACCTGCCCGAACCGCTGCCCGGTGGTAAGGGCATACTGCTCCTCGCGTATCCTGAGCCTGTAGGCATAGACAAAGACCGCAAAGCCTCCCGCAAGATAGATCACTATGCGTATCCCCGCGAAGATCTCCAGCCCGTACTCCCAGCCGAAGGCATCGGAGAAATCAAGGAAGCTTGCCATAAGGTTATTGCAGATGTGGATGACCAGCGTAGGGATTATCGAGCCGCACTGCACCGCCACCACGCCCATTACCAGCGCCGAAGCAAAGGAAGATGCCATTTGCGGGATGTTGCCGTGCATAAGGCCGAAGATAAGCGCCGAAACGAACACCGCCAGCCACTTGCCGAAGGGCTTTATAAGCGTAAGGATAAGCCCCCTGTAGACCAGCTCCTCCGCCAGCGGCCCCAGCAGGATGACATAAACGAACTGCATCACTATCGAGGCCGTGTCCGGGGTGTTGATAGTGAAATCGCTCTCCGGGATCGTCACTCCCACCGTTGAAAGAAAGCTTTGTAAAATCGCAACTATATAGGATATCACAAGATTGATAAGCAGGCAGAGGGGCATCCATTTCAGCCCCTGCGGGATATGCTCTGCCCGCGGGCGCATCATGTCCTTGATATCCACCTTGAACGCCAGCCGCGCCAGCACCAGCAGCACTGCCACAGATACTGCCACCACGAACAGGTTGCCGGCCATGTTGAAGAAGGTGGATCTGACAAAGTCCTGGTTTTCTCTTAGATAGTCCTGCGCCGATGTGGGCAGGAGTATCAGCCTGCCGCTGTGAGCCGTTGCCGCCACCGAATAATAGGCATAGACCGTTATCCTTTGCAGCACGACATATATTATCAGCAGCGCCGCCAGCTTGGTGCAGTTGAGAAACATCAGATGCTTTTCGCGTCTGCGTGCCTCGGCAAGCTGGGTGTTGTAAAGCGGGTAATCCTTACCCGTCGGATCAAAATTCAAACCAACGCCTCCGTAGAATTATTTTCAGTCGCGCATGGGGTCGATGACCTCAAAGATGCGCTGGGCTATGTAAGGCTTGTTCATGGTATAAAGGTGGATGCCGTCCACCTCGTTTGAGATAAGGTCGATGATCTGATCTATAGCATAAGCTATGCAGGCCTCCTCAAAGGCCTTGGGCTTATCCTCGAAGCGGTTGAGTATCTTCGCCATCTTTGAGGGAATGGACGCCCCGCACATGGAAACCATCCGCAGGATGCTCTGCTTGCTGGTGACGGGCATTATCCCCGCCTCGATAGGCACATCTATCCCCGCCAGCTCGCAGCGGTCACGGAAGCGGTAGAAATCCTCGTTGTTGAAAAACAGCTGTGAGATAAGATGCTCCGCGCCTGCATCCACCTTCTTTTTAAGGTCGAGGACATCGGAGATAAGGTCGCCGGAGTCGGGGTGTCCCTCGGGATAGCAGGCCGCAGAGATAAAGAACTCCGGTTCACGCTCCTTAATATAAGCGATAAGGTCAGAGGCATGGGCGAAGTCCTTTTCGGGCTGCTGACCGGGCTTAAGGTCTCCCCGCAGGGCAAGGATGTTGGTGATGCCCCTTTCCTTCAGACTCTCCGTTATCACATTGATATTCTCTTTTGAGTTGTTTACGCAGGTAAGATGCGAGATAGGCAGGATGCCGTATTTCTCCTTGATGATCGAGCATATCTCGATAGTCGAGCTGTCGGCAAGGTTGCCGCCGGCGCCGTAGGTACAGCTGATAAACTCCGGGCGAACCTCCCGCAGCCCGTCAAGGGTCTCGTATATGGTCTCCACGCCGCCTTGATGATCCTTCGGGGGAAATATCTCCAGTGAAAAGCAGGGACGGCCGGGCTTGAACGATCCTTTCAGATCCATAGTATCACTTTCCTTACAGTAGCATTTGAATAGTTTGTATCCCAAATTCGATACACAGAAACGCTTTATAATTGACAGTTGACAGTTGATAATGGACATAACACGCCCAGCGGGCGCTCCTTTCATTATCAACTATATTCAGTCATTTGCCGAAGTGCGCGGTCGGATTTGGACTTTACTGTTTATTATAACATCTTTTCCCGGGAAATTCAATTCCTATCGGCGGGGTATTGTTTCTAAAATGTAAATAAAAGTGATATAATTTGTTACAACTATTGCATTTTCCGCCGTTGCTGATATAATAATAATTGTGGTTAGCACTCGGCAGTCAAGAGTGCTAAAATTATGACAAAGGAAGGATAACTATGCAGACAAAGGAATTTAAAGCAGAGTCTAAACGACTGCTCGATATGATGATCAATTCGATCTATACCCACAAAGAGATATTCTTGAGAGAGCTTATCTCCAATGCCAGCGACGCTATCGACAAGCTGTATTTCAAGTCCCTCACCGATACTGCGGTAGGTCTCGGCAAGGACGATTTCGCCGTTGAGATCTCCGTTGACAAGGGCGAGCGCACCTTTACTATCTCCGACAACGGCATCGGCATGACCGAGCAGGAGCTGGAGGATAATCTGGGTACTATCGCTAATTCCGGCTCCTTCAAGTTCAAGAACGACAACAACTTAGGCGACGATGTGGATATCATCGGACAGTTCGGCGTGGGCTTCTATTCCACCTTTATGGTGGCCAAGGAGGTCACTGTCATCACCAAGGCCTACGGCTCCGACAAGGCCTATAAGTGGCAGTCCGACGGTGTTGAGGGCTACAGCGTGGAGGAATGCGAAAAGGACAGCACAGGCACGACTATCATTCTGAAAATGAAGGACAACACCGATGACGAGAATTACGACAGGTTCCTCGACCAGTATCAGATACAGTCCCTCGTAAAGAAGTATTCCGACTACATCCGCTTCCCGATCAGAATGGACGTTGAGCATACCCAGTACGACGACGAGGGCAAGGAGGTCAAGGAGATAACTCACGACACCCTCAACTCCATGACCCCGATTTGGAAGAAGAACAAGAGCGAGCTTACCGAGGAGGATTACAACAGATTCTACACCGAGAAGTTCATGGACTACACCCCGCCCATAACACACATACACTCCAAAAACGAGGGCACGGCCACCTATGACGCACTGCTCTACATTCCCGCAAGAGCGCCCTTTGACTACTACTCCAAGGACTATGAAAAGGGTCTGCAGCTCTATTCCAGCGGTGTTATGATAATGGAGAAGTGCGCCGACCTGCTGCCGGATTATTTCAGCTTTGTCAAGGGTCTTGTGGATTCGGAGGATCTGTCGCTGAACATCTCCCGTGAGCTGCTGCAGCATGACAGACAGCTGAAGATCATCGCCCGCAACCTTGAAAAATCCATAAAGAACGAGCTTGCCAAGATGCTCAAGAACGACAGAGAAAAGTATCTGAAATTCTACGAGACCTTCGGCCTGCAGTTCAAGTTCGGCATCTATCAGAGCTACGGACAGGCCAAGGACACCCTTGAGGATCTGCTGATGTTCACTTCTTCATTCGAGAACAAGCCCGTTACGCTTGCAGAGTATGTTGAGCGTATGAAGGAGGATCAGAAGGAGATCTATTACTGCTGCGGCGAAAGCGTTGAGCGCATCGAGATGCTCCCGCAGCTTGAAAGAGTTAAGGACAAGGGCTATGAGGTGCTTTATCTGACACAGGACGTGGATGAATTTGCCGTAAAGGTAATGATGAATTACAAGGATCATCCCTTCAAGTCCATTTCCGACGGCGACCTTGACCTTGAGTCAGAGGAGGAAAAGGAGGAGTCCAAGAAGACCTCGGAGGAGAACAAGGATATGTTCACCTTTATGTGCGAGGCACTGGAGGGCAAGGTCAAGGAGGTAAGGCTGTCGTCAAGACTGCGCTCGCACCCTGTCTGCCTCTCTGCAGAGGGCCCCATAACTATCGAAATGGAAAAGGTCCTCACTGCAATGCCCCAGAACGAAAAGCAGGACGTCAAGGCCACGAAGGTGCTGGAGCTGAACGCCTCCCACCCGATCTTCGAGAAGCTGAAGACCCTCTACTCCGACGACAAGGACAAGCTGAAGGACTACACAAAGCTGCTCTACGATCAGGCTCTGCTTATCGAGGGACTGAGCATCGAGAACCCGGTCGAGTTCGCAAACCTCATCTGCGGGCTGATGTAAAAAAGGCTGCAAAGCAAAAGCTGTCCGGAATTTCGGACAGCTTTTGCTTTACCCGGGACAGCGCTCCCGTTTATCGAATATTCACCGTTATCCTCTTGACTTTGCGGGGGAAAAGATATATAATCATATAGTAATCAATTTTTCTTTAAGGAGAGATAAAAATGCTGGATATCAAACTGTTCAGAACCGAGCCGGAGCTGATAAAGGAGAATATCAAGAAGAAATTTCAGGACGAAAAGCTGCCCCTTGTGGATGAAGTAGTCGAAATGGATAAGGAGTACCGCGCCACCAAGACCAAGGCGGACGAGTATCGCGCCAAGAGGAACAAGCTTTCAAAGCAGATCGGCGGCCTTATGGCAAAGGGCGAAAAGGAAGAGGCCGAAAGGGTCAAGGCCGAGGTCAAGATGATCGGTGAGGAAATGCCCAAGCTCGAGGCACGCGAGGCCGAGCTGGAGGAAGAGATCAAAAAGCGCATGATGGTCATCCCCAATATCATCGACCCCTCTGTTCCTATCGGAAAGGACGACAGCGAGAACGTTGAGATAGAAAAGTTCGGCGACCCCTTTGTGCCGGACTTCGAGGTGCCCTATCACGTTGATATAATGGAGAACCTCAACGGCATCGACCTTGATTCTGCAAGGCAGACCAGCGGCAACGGCTTCTACTACCTCAAGGGCGACATTGCAAGACTGCACTCTGCTATTCTTTCCTATGCAAGAGATTTCATGATCGACCGCGGGTTTACATATTTCATCCCGCCCTTTATGATCCGTTCGGCTGTCGTGAACGGCGTTATGAGCTTTTCCGAAATGGAGAACATGATGTACAAGATCGAGGGCGAGGATCTGTATCTGATCGGTACCTCCGAGCATTCGATGATCGGCAAGTTCATCGACACTATCACTCCCGAGAGCGAGCTGCCGCAGACGCTCACAAGCTACAGCCCCTGCTTCCGCAAGGAGGTGGGCGCTCACGGCATCGAGGAAAGAGGCGTTTACCGCATCCACCAGTTTGAAAAGCAGGAGATGATCGTTGTCTGCAAGCCCGAGGACAGCAAGGCATGGTATGACAGGCTCTGGCAGAACAGCGTTGACTTCTTCCGCACGCTGGATATCCCCGTAAGAACACTGGAGTGCTGCTCGGGCGATCTGGCTGACCTCAAGGTCAAGAGCTGCGACGTCGAGGCATGGAGCCCCAGACAGAAGAAGTATTTCGAGGTCGGCTCCTGCTCCAATCTCGGCGATGCACAGGCAAGACGCCTCGGCATACGCATCAAGGGCGAGAACGGAAACTATTTCGCTCACACACTGAACAACACGGTCGTTGCTCCCCCGAGAATGCTCATCGCATTCCTTGAGAACAACCTCAACGAGGACGGCTCAGTCCGCATCCCCCAGCCTTTAAGGATGTACATGGGCGGCAAGGATGTTATCGCTGTTCCCGCAAAATAACATATGCTCTTCCCCCCGCTGCTGTCCTGCTGCGGGGGGCTTTTTTTGGTAATTGGTTGGCATTGTCATATTATTGACAGCTGTTGCGAAACAGGGACAAATGTGGTACAATAAGATTGGACACAATACTGCTCCCGGTTCTATTATAAATTGCTGCAGTGTAAACAGATCGGAAAGGGGATGAAGAGCTATGCTAAGCCAAAGAGTTGATTATTTGCTGGATCTTCTTGGAACGGACAATTCACGGCTATCGGCCTATGCCGGCTGCTCGGAGTCGAATTTCAGCAGGATGAAAAGCGGCGCGAGGAAGCTTACTGCGCACAGCAATACCGTAAAGCGCTTCGCAGACGCGGTCTGTTCATGCGCCGCGGATAACGGCATGACGGATCAGCTTTGCGAGCTGACAGGCTGCCGCAGCAAGGACAGAGCAGAAATGACAGGCTGCATAATAGGCTGGCTCTTCGGAAGTGAGGATATATCCTCGCTGCCGGTAAGCGCCCGCCGTGATCCGGCTGCCTTCGGCGCAAAGCTTGACTCTGTCATGACCCTTGCCGAGATCGCCAACAGCCGCATGGCAAGGCACTCAAACGTGGATGCAAGCTATATAAGCCGCCTTAGAAACGGCAAGCGTATGCCAAAAAACAATCCCGAGCTTATCGACAGGCTCTGCAGCGTGATAGCTGTCAGATGCGTTGAGCTGGGCAGGACCGAACAGCTTTGCAGCATGATCGGCGCAAAATGCGTCAGAAGGGAGCCCGAAGCTCTTGCAGAGCTTTTGTCGGAGTGGCTGACCTGCCGGAACGCATCTGCGGGCATCGGTGCGGTCAGCAGACTGATGACCTCGATCAGTCTTGCGGAGCATATACCCGACGAGCTTCTGATAGACCTAAACAAGGCCGCCGACCCCGAGATACTCAACGAGAAAAAGGAGCATTACTACGGTCTGAAGGGGCTGCAGCGCGCTTCGGTAAGGCTGCTGGGGAATGCGGTCATGCGTGGCAGCGAGACTCTGCTGCTCTATTCCGATATGAACCAAAGGTGGCTGGGACAGGATTTCTTCCCGGTGTGGCTGACGCTGATGAGCGAGTGCTTAAAAAAAGGTACGAAAATGCATATCATCCACCATATCGACCGGGCGGCTGACGAGATGATCGAAGCGCTGCACAAGTGGCTGCCGCTTTATATGTCCGGCCTTATCGAGTCCTACTACTGCATCCTGCCACAGGGCAGCAGGTTCAGCACGACCCTTTTTTCCGACCCCGGCAATGCCTGCATAACCGGGCAGTGCGTCACCGGCAGCGAGGACGAGGCGGTTTTCAGATACACCACCTCGCCGGAGGAGATAGCGGCGCTTGAAAACGAGATATGCACACTGCTCTCCCAGAGCCGGCCGCTGCTCACCGTCTCTCCGGGGCTTGCCGTACCCGAGGGCGAACATCGGGTCTATCAGACAAAGGGCATAAGGATATATATCAGCAGCGACAGGGCGGAAGTATGCAAGCTGACCGAGCCGCAAATGACCTTCACCCTCGATCATCCCAGACTGGTGGAAACGCTTCGAGCCTATGGGGAGATGCAGTCCCGCGGCAGATAATAAAAAGTGAACAGCTAAGGCCTCCGCACTGCGGTGCTGCCTTAGTTGTTCACTTTTTTTCTTAACAACGGTATTGCGGGGCTGTCACTCCTCGGGGAATATAAAGACCTCCTCGACGGTGCAGCCGAATACGCGGGCGATATCCACCGCCAGCTTGAGAGAGGGATTATAAAGCCCCTTTTCAAGCCGAATGATAGTCTCCCGCCGGACGCCCACAAGGTCGGCAAGCTCACCCTGCTTCATGTCTCTTGCCGCCCGAAGCTCCTTGATCCGTGTGGTAAACTCGTTCATTCCTCCTCCTCCGTTTCGCCCTTGCCGTCAATGTAAAGGAAGATCGCGTTTGACAGTCCGCTGTAGGCAAACACCAGACAGCAGAAAAATCCCAGCCAGTTTCTTGAATCGAGGGTAAAGGTCTTTTCAAGGATTTCAAACCAAACCAATCCCACGACAGCCACGACGATAAGCAGCGTCAAAAATGCATTCAGCGAGGCCTTGCGCTTGTTCTCGCGGGAAAGCTCGTCATCCGGCTCGTTTTTATACCTGCCCGTTCTGATGACAAAGAACACTATAAAGATAAGCATTACCGAAAACAGTACGATAGATAAAGTATTCCCAGCCGAGCTGTCACGGAAGGCTCTGTCGGTTACCGCAATAAAGCCGAACACCAGCGCATCGAGGAAGAACAGCAACGCATTCGTCACCGCCTGCTTTCTCACCGATACGGCAGGCCGGGGATCGGCGGCATAGGTGACGCGGGCGATCTCCTTCAAAGCCTCTGCTCTTTCCTCACGGCTCAAGGACTTGTCCTTATACTGCTTTTTCAGCGCCTCGAGCTTTGCATTTGTTTTCTCGTCATACACAGTCTTTTTCATTTTCTTTCTTCGCTCCTATCCTTAATTTGCGGTGGATGCCCGCCTTATCAAAAGTGATTTATTTATCACCTTATGTGACAGTAATATCACACCTCCCTTTGTTTGTCAACACAAAAAGTGACAAATTCATCACTTTTGTAGCAATGCACAAACTCCGCGCCAATGTGACAAATATATCACTGCAAAATACACAACATAAACCGATTGACGCAGCCCTTCGACGGTGGTATAATATAACTGACAGTTTCAATGCACAATGCAAGGCATACCGATATTGCGATGCAGATCATTATGCGAGGAGGAGAAAAGCTTGATAACCGAACTTAAATACAGCAGTACCAACACCTACCTTGTCACCGGCAAAAGCGGCAGCCTGCTCTTCGATACAGGCTGGGCGGGGACTTTCCCGCTGCTTTGCAGGGCTATGGGTGAAAGGAAGCTAAGGCTGCAGGATGTGGATCATCTGCTTATCTCCCACTTTCACCCCGACCATATGGGGATAGCGGCACAGATCGCCGAAAGCGGCGTGGTTATCGCGGCGGCGGATGTTCAGCAGGAGCATCTCCATGACGCGGACAGGGTGCTGATGAAGGATAAGGGCAGCGGCTTTGTCCCGATCGACGAATCGGCGGTAAGGATAGTCCCCATAGCCAAGAGCCGGGAATTTCTGGCTGAAATGGGCATCCGCGGAGAGCTGCTCCATACTCCCGGCCACAGCGACGACAGCATCTCGCTCTGGCTGGAGGAGGAAAAAGCCCTGCTGGTGGGCGACCTCAATCCCCTCTACGAGCTGGAAATGCACAAGGGCACCCTTATCGGCGAAAGCTGGAAAAGGCTGCTGGCACTGAAGCCCGAAAGGGTATTCTACGGCCACGCCCGCCCCACTGTCATCGGGCGGGGGCTTTTCGGGCGGCAGAAGCCGGCGAACACAGACATCTATGCTCTTGTAAAACAGACCGTAAGGCTTGCCGACCGGGGATATACCGCCGCGGAGATCGCTGACAGGACAGGTGCGGACGAGGCCTTTATCACTGATGTTATAAGGATGTATGTGACCCACCCGGGGGTCAGCGTTCAAGGCATCCTCGACCGCATTGAGATCAAAGGGAGGTGAAGCGCCGTGACGATATGGAACCCGTGGCACGGCTGCCGCAGGATAAGCCCCGGCTGTGCCAACTGCTATGTCTATCGGCGTGACGAAAGCATAGGCAAGGATGCCTCGGTGGTCTCAAAGACCCGCAGCTACGGCCTGCCGCTGCAGAAAGACCGCAGCGGAGCCTTCCGCATCAGGCCGGAGTCGGGAACGGTTTTTACCTGCATGACCTCGGACTTCTTCCTGCCGCAGGCCGATGACTGGCGGAAGGGTGTATGGGATATCATAAGGCAGCGGAAAGACCTTAGCTTTCACATCATCACTAAGCGCATCAGCCGCTTTGAGGAATGCATCCCCGACGACTGGGGCAGCGGCTGGGACAATGTGACCGTCACCGCCACCTGTGAGGATCAGCAGCGGACAGACGAGCGGCTGCCGATACTGCTGCAGCTGCCCATAAAGCACCGTCAGATGATCTCGGAGCCGATGCTTGAGGAGATAGATGCGGAAAAGTATCTTTCCACGGGACTGATAGAACACGTCACCTGCGGCGGTGAATCCGGGAGCAGCGCAAGGGTCTGCGACTACCGCTGGGTGCGGGAGCTGCGCCGCCAGTGCGTGCGCTGCGGCGTGCCCTTTACCTTCAAGCAGACGGGTGCGAGGTTCATCAAGGACGGCAGGCTCTACCGCATCGACCGCTCGATACAAATGCAGCAGGCCGTAAGATCGGGCTGCAGCTACGTCCCTGGGGAGAACTCGGGCGCCGGGATAAGCTATTCCCTCCCCCGGTGGGAGGAGCTTTCAGCAAGGCTGGCAGCATCGAAATTCCGCAGCAGCTTCAAGCTCTCGGAGGCAGACAGACAGTACGTCCTTGAAAAGTCGCCGGACGTGATACGCGCCCACGCTGCCGACTTCGTCCGCAGGCGGCTGTCTGCCGAAAGCCCCGATAAGGACGGCCGGCAGACCCCCATGAAGGGTCACCCGGTATTCACAGCGCAGCACGCCGCCGCCTGCTGCTGCCGGGGCTGCCTCGAAAAGTGGCACGGCATCCCCACCGGTAAGGAGCTGACACCGCAGGAGCAGGAGTACATCGTCGATGTCATAATGCGCTGGATAACGGAGCAGCTGCGGGAGATGTGAGGAGCTCCTTGAAGGTATCAGCCCTATTGCATCTAATTAATTTTTTGTGTAATACATATAATATACTACAGCTCGCTTTGTGTAAAATTACTATTAAGCTCTTGAAACTCCGCTTATATTCTACCTATTTTTTAATTGACGAAAAGTCATAAATGTGATATAATCTAAAATGCACAACAGTATTTTTTCGGATCCTTAAGGCAACACCGCACGACCCCTGTGCATCAGTATGCGCAGCCTCAACTGGCGTTGAGGCACAGATTTTCGTCAGATTGCCTAAATTCGACGCAGGCTTGCAAGCGAAGTTCACTTCGCTTTACGCAACGTCAAGGAGAA
>JAFSSS010000048.1 GCA_017450925.1 Ruminococcus sp.
CGACCCGCGGCTAACGCCTCTGCACATCATCTGCTTGCCAGCTTTCCGTCATATTACCCAAATTCTCCTTGACGTTGCGTAAAGCGAAGTGAACTTCGCTTGCAAGCCTGCGTCGAATTTAGGCAATCTGACGAAAAGCTGGACGGCGCATCTGATGCACAGGGGTCGTGCGGTGTTGCCTAAAATATCTCCCCGCGCTTTGCGGGGAGTGTGTTTTTCCGGGAGATATCCGGGCATACTTTTTTGTACAGAGATATGTATGGAAAGAACGGTGATTTGAATGCTTGAAAAAGAGATAGAAAAATATTATGACGATCACAGGGACGAGATGCTTGCAGCCTTAAAGGAGCTGATAGCGATAGACAGCTCCTTCCGTGACCCCACGGAGGAAAAGCCCTTCGGGGCGGGCTCGGCGGCGGCGCTGGACTGGGTGCAGCGGTTCGGAGACGGCCTTGGGCTGCGGACGCGGAACGTTGACAACCGGGCGGTGGCTATGGACTGGTCGGAGAGGGAGCCTATGCTGGCGGTGCTTTCCCATGTGGATGTAGTGCCTGCCGACCCTGCGGAGTGGACGACCCCGCCCTTTGAAATGGACGTCCGTGACGGGTACATCTTCGGGCGGGGCTCGGTAGATGACAAGGGGCCGACTGTGGCGGTGCTTTACGCGGTAAAGTGTCTGAAGGAGCTGGGAGTAAGCCTTGAGAGCGGACTTAGGATGATCGTGGGCGGCGGCGAGGAATTAGGCAGCGGCGACCTTGACTATTATATGGAGCGGGAGAAGCTGCCGGAAATGGTCATCACGCCGGACGGGTCTTTTCCTGTTCTGAACTGTGAAAAGGGAATGGTACATCTGAATTTTTCAGCGCCCTACGGCGTTGAGCTAAGCATCCGTGCGGGGGGAGCGATAAACGCTATCCCGGATCGGTGCGTTATATCTACTCCCGGCAGTGAAAAGACCTATACCGGGAAGGCAGCTCACGGCTCGCGGCCGGAGAACGGCGACAATGCTATCACAAAATTCCTTTCGGAATACAACGGAGATGACTCTCTGCTCAGGGGGCTGAAGGCGCTGTTCCCCTACGGAGAGACTGACGGCACGGCCTGCGGGCTGGGCTTTGAGGACAGCCTTACGGGGAAGATGACCTGCGCTCTTACGCAGCTCAACACCCGGGACGGCAGGCTTCACGGCGGGATAGACATCCGTTTTCCGATAGACAGGAGCCTGTCGGAGATAAGCGGGATAATCGTGGGCAGGCTGGCGGAGCTGGGCTTTACTCCCGATGAAACGGACGGCATGGAGCCGCACCACGTCCCGGAGGACAGCCGGCTCGTGCAGACGCTGCTTGGCATTTACGAGCGTGTCAGCGGGCGGAAAGGGGAGTGCATCGCGGAGGGCGGCATAACCTATGTTCACAACACTCCCGGCGGAGTTGCCTTCGGTGCTGAATACCCTTGGGAGCAGAACAATATGCACGGAGCGGACGAACACATCCCACTCTCCACCTTTAGGGACAACTTTCTGATGTACGCACAGGCGATAATCGAGCTGTGCGGCGGTACACTTGACAGCTGATGATCGCATCACACGATGAAAAAAGCGGGCTGCTGCAGAAACGGTTTCCGGCGAAAACGGGCACTCTCCCCGTTCGGGGAGAGTGCCCGTTTTCGCATTGCAGCAGCCTTTTTTGATTGTGTTTTTGGGGGAGATCAGAGAAGAGCCTTGAGTCTTTCGTCAACGGCCTTGAGGAAGTCCTCGGTGTTGACCTTGCGCTTGTTCTCCAGCTTGGAGAGCAGGTAGAGGTCGCCGGTCATGACGCCGTCCTCGATAGTCTTGATAGTTGCCTGCTCCAGTTTATCGGCAAAGGACACAAGCTCGGGAAGCTCGTCCAGCTCGCCGCGCTTTCTGAGTGCGCCTGTCCATGCGAACAGGGTGGCAATGGAGTTTGTGGAGGTCTCCTCGCCCTTGAGGTGCTTGTAATAGTGGCGCTGAACTGTGCCGTGGGCGGCCTCGTATTCATAGACGCCGTCGGGGGATACCAGAACGGAGGTCATCATAGCAAGAGAGCCGTAGGCTGTGGCCACCATATCGCTCATGACGTCGCCGTCGTAATTCTTGCACGCCCAGATATAGCCGCCCTCGGAGCGGATAACGCGGGCAACGGCATCGTCGATAAGGGTATAGAAATACTCGATGCCGGCGGCCTCGAACCTTTCCTTATACTCCTTCTCAAAGATCTCGGCGAAGATATCCTTGAAGGTGTGGTCGTACTTCTTGGAGATAGTATCCTTGGAGGCGAACCAGATATCCTGCTTTTTGTCAAGGGCAAAATTGAAGCAGGCTCTTGCAAAGGAGGAGATAGAGTCCTCGCGGTTATGCAGACCCTGGATGATGCCGGCGGTATCCTTGAAATCAAAGATAGTCTCGCGGGATTCATTGCCGTCCTTATCGGTCAGCACCAGCTCGGCCTTTGAGCCCTTCGGGCATTTCATCTCGACGTTCTTATAAACATCGCCGTAGGCATGACGGGCGATAGTGATAGGCTTAGTCCAGGTGGGGATATAGGGAGTGATGCCCTTGACGAGGATAGGTGTTCTGAAAACGGTGCCGTCCAGCATTGCGCGGATAGTGCCGTTGGGGGACTTCCACATCTCCTTCAGATTATACTCGGGCATTCTTGCGGCGTTGGGGGTAATGGTTGCGCACTTTACGGCCACGCCGTATTTTTTGGTAGCAATTGCGGAATCGACGGTTACCTGATCGTTGGTCTCGTTGCGGTGAACGAGGCCGAGATCGTAATACTCGGTTTTAAGGTCGATGTAAGGGGTCAGCAGGATATCCTTTATCTCCTGCCAGATGATCCTTGTCATCTCGTCGCCGTCCATTTCGACCAGCGGTGTTTTCATTTGGATCTTTGTCATTGGTATCTACCTCCTAATAATTATCTGTAGCTGTGCAGCGAGCTATGTGAACTGTGAAATGAGAACAAAAGCGGCTGTAAGCACTAATATTGCAAGCTCAAAGATGCATTTTGAAAGCGAGGTCAGAAGGGTGTATCCGTTTCCCTTATAGTTCCAGACCAACCCGCCGGCAAGGCCGCCGACGGCTGCCCAGAGCAGGGCAAAGGCTGAGATCTTCTGGTTTCTGAAGCTGCAATAGATCGCATAAAGGCCGACAGTCAGTCCGGCCATAGTCAGGTACCAGAAAAAGCGCCTGATATAATACTTTGCGGTATCTCCGACCCCTATGGCATCGAGGATGCCGTTGAGCAGCTCTTGATAGAACCAGCCGCGGTAATAGCGGGTGCGCCCCATGTTATGGTAGCGCTGATCGTCCCGTTCGCGCTGGGCGGCGCCGTGAGCGAACATGACGGCGGCGGCCTGCATAGCCTCGTCGCGGGTCATGCCGCTGGGCTGTGAGCTGGGGGTATCCTCGCCGGGCATCATGCTTTCGACCTTCGGAACGGAATGCACTTCCTTTTCAAACTGACTGACCTTTTCCTTTTGGCGCTCGATCTCGTCAGCATCGAAGAAATCGGAGAAATCATCCTCGGGCTTTTTCTTCTTCACGGGCATACCGAAAAGCTCGTCGGGAGACATTCCGGCGAAGCGCTTTTCATACTCCTCGCGCTTGCGCATACCGGCTGACTTGCCGGCATCCTCCCGCTCCTTGCGTTTACGCTCGTTCTCCTGGCGGAGATAATCTTGGGCGTTCTGGCCGGAATAGACATCGTAGTCAAAATCGGTAGAGGTTATCTGATCGCCACCGGTGATGCCGCCGGTCATACTGCCGTAGTTTTCATCCATACTCTCACCCCGTAAGCGAGACCCAACGTAAAGCGTCAGGTCTCTGGTCTAAGGTCGGTCGATATGTTATTTCTTCAAGGATTCTCTTGTATAATCCAGCAGGCCGCCGGCGAGGATGATATCCTTAGTCCTTCCTGTGAGTTCACAGAGAACGGGGATGCTCACGCCCTTGGTCTTATTGATAACTGTAAGCTGGGTCTTGCCGGCCTCGATATCGGCTCTTACATTTTCGATAGCGATCTCGTCGCCCTGGCCGATCTTATCGTAATCCTCCTCGCTGACAAAGGTGAGGGGCAGGATGCCGGCGTTTATAAGGTTAGCCCTGTGTATTCTTGCGAAGCTCTTGACAAGCACTGCCTTGATGCCTAAGTACAGCGGAGCGAGTGCGGCATGCTCACGGGAGGAGCCCTGTCCGTAGTTCACGCCGCCGACGATGATGCTCTTGCCGAGGGTCTTGGCTCTTCTCGGGAAGTCCTCGTCGCAGACGGTGAAGCAATGCTGTGAGATAGCGGGGATATTTGATCTTAGTGGGAGTATTTTTGCGCCTGCGGGCATGATATGGTCGGTGGTGATATTATCTCCGACTTTAAGCGAGACCTTGCACTCGATATTATCCACCAGCGGAGCGGTCTCGGGATAGGGCTTGATATTGGGACCTCTGAGGATCTCGACCTTATCCATTTCCTCCACGGGAGCGGGAGCTGCCACCATGTTGTCATTGATAACGAACTGGCGGGGCATCTCGAACTTAGGCATCTCGCCCAGCTCTCTCGGGTCGGTGAGGTAGCCAGTCAGAGCGGAGGCGGCGGCCATTTCGGGAGATACGAGATAGATCTGACCGTCCTTGGTGCCGGATCTGCCCTCGAAGTTACGGTTGAAGGTCCTTAGGGAAACGCCGCCGGAGTTAGGCGACTGACCCATACCGATGCAGGGGCCGCAGGCAGATTCGAGTATTCTTGCGCCGGCGTCGATCATAGTTGCCAGAGCGCCGTTCTGGGCGATCATATTCAGCACCTGCTTTGAGCCGGGGGCGATAGCCAGTGAAACATCGGGGTGAACGGTCTTGCCCTTGAGTATGTAGGCCACCTTCATCATATCCATAAAGGAGCTGTTGGTGCAGGAGCCTATGCAGACCTGATCCACCTTGAGCCTGCCGATCTCGGCAACGGTCTTGACGTTATCGGGAGAATGGGGGCAGGCGGCCATAGGAACGATAGCGGAGAGGTCGATATTTACCTCCTCGTCATATACGGCGTTGTCATCAGCCTTCAGCTCTGTCCAGACATCGGCTCTGTCCTGCGCCTTGAGGAACTCAAGGGTGACCTCGTCGGAGGGGAAGATAGAGGTGGTCGCGCCCAGCTCTGCGCCCATATTGGTGATAGTTGCGCGCTCGGGGACGGTAAGGGTCTTGACGCCCTCGCCGCAATATTCTATGACCTTGCCGACGCCGCCCTTAACGGAGAGCCTTTTCAGCACCTCAAGGATAACGTCCTTAGCGGCCACCCAGGTCGAGAGCTTTCCGGTGAGGTTCACCTTGACGATCTTGGGGTAGGTGATATAGTAAGCGCCGCCGCCCATTGCAACAGCCACATCAAGGCCGCCGGCGCCTATAGCGATCATGCCGATGCCGCCGCCGGTAGGAGTATGGCTGTCGGAGCCGATCAGGGTCTTTCCGGGTATGCCGAATCTTTCAAGATGCACCTGATGACAGATCCCGTTGCCGGGGCGGGAGAACCAGATGCCGTGCTTTTTGGCGACGGAGCCGATAAAGCGGTGGTCGTCGGCATTCTCGAAGCCGGACTGGAGGGTGTTATGGTCGATATAAGCGACAGAGCGCTCGGTCTTGACTCTCGGAACGCCGATAGCCTCAAATTCAAGGTAAGCCATTGTGCCGGTAGCGTCCTGCGTGAGGGTCTGGTCGATGCGGATGCCGATCTCGTTTCCCTTTACGAACTCGCCGTCAACGACGTGAGCCTTCAGTATTTTTTCGGTAAGTGTAAGTCCCATTTCAAACCGATCCTTTCTTTTCAAATATACAACCATTATACCATATTCCGAGCCTGTTGTCAATTACAAATACTATGTGTTGGTGAGGGCGGCTGTCAGAATACACCAAAGGAGAGGCGGCGATAATGTGCAGATATACAAAAATCCTCTTCCGGCGGGAGGCGGCGGGGGAAAGGGCTTGAAAAGCTGTACTGAAATGTGGTATGATAGTTAGGCAGGATGCATTATAATTGACAGTTGATAATGGATAATTAATGTGCTGACTGACGGCGGCAGGGTGCCTTTTTTGGGGCTCTTTCATTATCAACTGTACATTATCAACTGTCAACTGTTTTTGGGGGGGTAATCAAATTGGTATATACGGTAACATTCAACCCGGCTATAGACTATGTTGTGCATACCGGGAGCATGAAGCTGGGCGAGGTGAACAGGTCGGTCTCGGAGAGTATGTATTTCGGCGGCAAGGGGATAAACGTATCTGTGGTGCTGAAGGAGCTGGGGATAGCGTCGCGGGCTTTGGGCTTTACGGCGGGGTTCACCGGCGAGGCTATTGAAAACGGCCTCAAGGCAATGGGCATCGAGTCGGATTTTGTTAGACTTGCAGAGGGGAACTCGCGCATCAATGTAAAGATCAAGGCGGAGGAGGAGTCGGAGCTTAACGGGCAGGGGCCGGACATCAGCGACAGTGCGCTGGCGATGCTGTTTGAGAAGCTTGACAGGCTCACGGACGGTGACACGCTGATACTGGCGGGGAGCATTCCCGGAAGTCTGCCTGCGGACATCTATCAGCGCATACTGCGGCGCTTGGCGGGCAGGAGGATAAAAGCGGCGGTGGATGCCGCAGGGGCTTTATTGCTGAACGTACTGGAATACAGACCCTTTCTTGTGAAGCCGAACAGCATTGAGCTGGGGGAGATGTTCGGCGTTCAGCTTTTGGATGATGAAGCTATAGAGACATACGCCCGGAGGCTGCAGGAAATGGGGGCGCAGAACGTGCTTGTTTCACTGGCGGGAGACGGGGCGATGCTTATTGACGAAAAGGGAATCCGGCACCGCTGCGGCGTATGCAGGGGAACGGTAAGGAATTCAGTCGGTGCGGGGGACTCTATGGTAGCGGGCTTCATAGCGGGCTCGGTAAACGGGGACTACGAATATGCGCTGAAGCTCGGGACGGCTGCTGGAGGAGCCACGGCGTTTTCCGACGGGCTGGCAAAAGGGCGCTGATAGAGGAGCTTTTGGGACAGCTGCAGGGCGTTTTCAGTTGATAATTGATAGTTGATAATGGAAGGAGCGTCCAACGGGCGCTCCTTTGATCGTGCATTGATTTGCACGGATCGTTCACTGTCTGTTATTCGTTACAAACTTAAAAAGGCACTGCAGGGAGCAGTGCCTTTTGCGGTTATGCTTATCAAGCGACCTTGATAGATCTTACGGCGCTGTAGTTGCCGTAGCGGGTGGAGGTCGCTTTGCCGTCCTTGGTGACAAAGGAGCGAACCTTTACATACCATTTCTCGCCGGAATTGGGAACCTTTGAGAAGTTCTCCGTAAGGTCGCTAAGATTGGTGGAGGTATAGCTGTGGACGTTCTTTGAAAAGTTTTTGTCGGTGGAGTAAAGCACTTGATAGCCTGTCGCACCGGCAGTGGCGGCCTTCCATTTCAGCTTGAAGGCGCCCTTGGTGGTAGTGATCGAGGTTATCGCGTTCTTGGCGGGCTTGACCACAAAGGTCTTGGTCTTTGTGCCGCCGTAGGTGCCCTTGCCGACTATGGTTATTTTAGCGATACCCACCTTGACATTGTTTGAATAGCTGACTGTGTAGTGTGTGCCCTCTGTCAGCACGGTGCCGCTGCTGTTCTTGACTGTCACCTTGGGCTTGATCTGGCTGCCGGAATAGGTATAGCTGGAGTAGGGGATAGAGATCGAGGCAAAGGGCTGGCCGATGTGATAGGTAACGGTCTTGGTGCCGGCGTATTTTCCGATGCCGGTTACAACGGCCGAGGCGGTGCCGGGGCGGATATTGTTCTTATAGGTAACGGTATAGTCCTTTTTGGCGGTAAGCTTCTGACCGCCAAGCTTAACGGTAACGGTGGGGCGCTTGGCTTTTCCGTCGTAGCCGTAGCTGCTGTAGGACAGAGAGGTCGTGGCATAGGAGATATTATGCTTGAAGCCGGTGGATGTCATAACGGGATAGGCGAAGCCGGCAGAGGAGCCCTTGGTGCCGGTGAAATCAGATGTGGCGTAATTGTAGGTAAGGTCATTCCAGTCGGTGATAGTCTGTGTGCCGACGGTGTGGCCGGGGAAATTCTTCCAGCATTTGAGGAAGAACTTATGTGACCTTTCGGGGAAGCCCTGTTCATAGGCATTGGCGTCCCATGTGGTATCCATATAATACCATTTGCCCTCAAGGTAAACGATATTCCATGCGTGGCTCTCGTTATTGCCGATGCCGGTCATCACGCGGCAGGGAATGCCGAGGTCGTTCAGAAGCAGATAGGTAGCGAGGGCATAGCCGTCGCAGACAGACTTCTTGCCCACCAGAGCGTCATAGACCGAATGCTTGGTGAGGGAATTATCATATTTGACATTCTTGACGAGCCAGTCATGGACAGCAAGGATGCGGTCGTAGTCGCTGGGCAGGCTGGTGAGCTTCAGCTGCTTTTTGAGGGAGGCCACGGCGTTGTTTACGGCTGTCTGCTGGGAGGCTGTGATATTCTTTGCCACCTTATAGGTAAGGGTGACGTAATCCGTCGAGGTATCATAGCTGTAGCTAAGGCCGGTATATTGTCTTGCGAAGAGGATATCGCCTTCATCGGCCTTGCCGGTATAGCCCTTGGCGAGGTGGTTGAACACGAAATCGCCGAAGTCGAAGATCCTATCCTCGTTGAAATCGAAGATATTTTTGACGTTAAAGGTTATGGTCTCGGTATTGGTCTTGAGCTGCTCCCGCAGGTAGAGGGCGGTATCCACGGCGCCGCTGAACATCGGGGTGCTTGCGGCCTCGGCAGAGATGACGGATGCTCCCGAAAAGAGCGAGTCGGAGAGCGCCGGTGATGAAGCGGCACCTGCTGTCAGAGCCAGTGCCAGCAGCAGGGCAGCGGGCTTTCTGATTTTTCTTGCGAATGATCTTAACATAGCTTGCAGCCTCCTTATTATTATCAAACTAAAAACGCATTCATTCCTGTTTATCTATCACCACAAAGGCGGCGGGGTTGAGATACATCCCGTTATAGCGTATCTCAAAGTGCAGGTGGTCGCCGGTGGAGAAGCCGGTGGAGCCCATATAGCCGATATGCTGTCCCTGCTTGACCTTATCGCCGGGCTCGACATTCACCTCGGTCAAGTGACCGTAGAGGGTGAGGAAGCCGTTTCCGTGGTCGATGATGATATAATTCCCGTAGCCTCCGCCGCAGCCGCAGGACTCCTGTTTCCCGTAATCGTGGGGGCAGGAGGTATTGGTGCGGACGACCGTACCGCTTTCAGAGGCCACGACGTCGTCATACTTATCGCCGGAGATGTCGATGCCTTGATGATATCTTCCCCAGCGGGCGCCCACGCCGTAGGAGATATAATAAACTCCGGGGCAGGGCCACTCGAAAACATATCTGCACTCGTCCTCGGGCAGCTCCTCGCCGGCCTCGATGCGGGCGGTGATACTGTTATGGAGGTTTTCCAGTGCAGCCGAGGCCTCCAGCTCGGTGGCCTGCCGGGCGGCATCGCTGCCGGAGTCGGAGAAATCAGATTTGAGCAGCCCCGACAGGTCGGCCTCAAAGGCCTTGCGCTCGTCTATATATGCCTTATTCTCCTCCAGCAGCTCTCTGCGCTCGGCCTCAAGTTCCTCGGTTATCTCCTGGTGCTGGGCGATAAGCTCCTCGTAGGCCTTCTGCTGGGCGGCCAGTTCATTCTTCTGCTTATTGTAGTCGGACTTTCTGGCAGAAAGCTCGGTTTTCAGCTTTTCAAGCTCCTGCTTATTCTCCTTGAGCTGACTGATGAACCTGTCGTCATGCTCTGCCACACGTTTGACCAGCTCCACGCGCATCAGCACGTCGAAGAAATCGCTGGAGCTTAGCAGGACGTTCAAATAGCTTTCCTCGCCGCCGGCGATATAGAGGGCTCTAAGGCGGCGCTTGAACCTTTCGATGCTGTCGTCTATCTCGGCCTGCTTATCCGAGATAGCCTTTTCGTTATCCTTGATGCTGATTTCCAGCCGTGTCATATAGGCATTGAGGACGCCGGTCTTGGCCTTTATCATGCCGAGCTTTTCCATAACGGCCTTTCTTAGCTCATCCTCGGCGGCAAGACCCTTTTCGGCGGCCTGTATCTGTTCATCCAGCTCCTTTTGAGCCTCGCCTATCTCCCGGAGGCGGGAGGCATAGGGTGTAACGTCAAGGGCAGTGGAGGGGTTGGGGTCATCCTTTTCCTCGCTGTCCGTATCGGAGCTGTCATCAGAGGACTGATACTCAAAGCTGTCGTTCTCGGGGTCAAATCCCTGCTGTTGCTCTTGGCCAGTCTCCTCGGCGGGGACGTCCTCGGCATAGCCGGAGAACATTCCGACCGAAAGCAGGAATGCGGCTGTAACGGCAGCGGCGCGTTTCATTTTCTTTGACTGTTTCAAGGGTTTCACCTCTTCTAAGGTCGCCGTTAGCTGCTGAAATGCAAAGACACCCTGCACATCTGACATGGTGTTACAGGGATCTTTGTAGGTCTGTTATCAAACGTAATTGGACGGATTGAGAGCCACGCCGTTAAGGCGTATCTCAAAGTGGAGGTGAGGGCCGGTAGAGTGGCCTGTGGAGCCAACGGTACCCAAAACGTCGCCCTGCTTTACGACTTGGCCGACATAAGCGGTGATGCCCTCGGAGTGAGCGTAGAGCGTCCACCACCCGCCGCCGTGGTCGATGATGCAGTAATTGCCGTAGCCGCCTCCGCAGCCGCAGCTGTAATTTTTGCCGTAGTCATGAGGGCAGCCGTTGACTACTCTGATAACTGTGCCGTCGGCAGCGGCGCATATCTTAGCGCCTCTGATGCCTGCGGAGTAGATATCTATGCCCTTATGGTAAGCGCCCCAGCGCCAGCCCACGCCGTAGCTTATGTAATAGAAGCCGGGGCAGGGCCAGGTGAACATAGACTTATCGGTATAATTATACTGGGAGTTGCTCACATTCTGTGCAGTACCGGAATTTGTTTTTGTACTGGTATTGGTATTGGTATTATTATTGGCAGGAGTTATGGTGGGAGTGGTGGGGGTATAGCTTTGCTGCTGCTGTTGCTGCTGCTGGAGCAGAGCCTGTCTGCGTTTTTCCTCCTCCTCGGCCTTTTTGCGGGCTTCCTCCTCGGCTTTCTTTCTTGCCTCTTCCTCGGCCTTTCTGCGGGCTTCCTCCTCGGCTTTTTTCTTAGCCTCCTGCTCTTCCTTTTGAGCCTTGAGTGTTTCCTGCTCGGCGAAGAGCTTCTGCAGATCCTCCTCAAAGGCCTCCTGCTCGGCGATATAGGCCTCCTGGTCGGCCATATAGGCCTGCTTATCCGCCTCGAGCTGATTGAGCATAGCGGCGCTCTTCAGATAGAGGTCATCGAGCTTATTTCTTTGGGATTCATGCTTTTTCTGCTGCTCCTCGAGCTCGGCCTTATCCTTTTCAAACTCGGCCTTTTGGGCTTTGAGCTTGCCCTCGTCGATCTCGAACTGATCCTTCTTGGCGATAAGCTCGTTGATGACGTTATTATCGTGGTCGGCAACGCGCTTTACCAGCTCGAGCTTCATAAGCATATCATAGAAATCCGATGCGCCGACAAGGATATCGGTATAGCTTTCGCCGCCTGCGACATACATAGCGCGGATACGCTTCTGGAAGTCCTTTACTCCGTCAACGATCTCCTGCTTTTTGGTCTCGATATCCTTTTCCTTTTTGTCGATATCGGCAGACACGCTGGTGATCTTGGCAGAGATGGTCTCGATAGAGGTCTCCAGTGCCCGGAGGGTTTCCTCGACAGTGGCTATCTGTTCCTCGATAGCGGCTTGATTTTCCTCCTCCTTGGCGATATCGTCCTGCGTAGAGGAGATCTTCTCGTCAAGCTCGGCCTGTTTTTCCTCCAGCTCCTTAAGGTGCTTATTAGCCTCCTTGATATCCTCCTCGGCCTGCTTGGCTTTCTCGTCAAGCTCGGCGATGACGTCGTCATAATCTGCCGAAGCCAGCTGTTCGGAGAGTATGGGCTGGGTACTGCCGGACATTACTGTCAGAACTGTTACAACTGCTGCGAGGCAGGCGAGCAGTCGTTTTATCCTGCTTGCTGTATTCATTTGCTGATCCTCCAAAAGATGCTGCGGGGGGTTCTCTTTATATGCCGCGGCTTTTACACACAAAATACTTACACGATCAGACCTTCAGATGCTTGCCTGTGCTGAAGGAAGTACCGAGGGCGCCGATAAGAGCGCCGGCGACTGCATAGGCGATAGTCACATGGATGAAAAGGTCATCGAAGGAATAGAGGTTATTGATCCCCAAAACGCTCCAGAGCTTGAAGTCGTTATTGAAGATATTATAAACTCCGTCATAGGCGAACTTAGTAAGGCCGAGGGCGGCGGCAGCTGCCAGCAGGCCCACGATCATACCCTCGATGAAGAAGGGTATTCTGATAAAGCTGTTCTTGGCGCCGACGTACTTCATTATATTTATCTCTTTACGTCTGGCGAAGACACTTGCTCTTGTGGTGTTTGAAATAATGATAAGGCAGACCACGATCAGAGCGATGACTATCGCGCCGGAGATGATCCCGAGGATACGTCTGATGCTGATAAGCACATCGGTAAACTCTGAAGGGGAGCGGGTGGATTCGACGTTTGAAAACGTACTGATCTGAGTAGTCGTCAATGTCATTTCCTTGATATCGTGGACTGTTACGCGGAAGGTATCGGGCAGGAAATTATCGTCGGCATACTGAAACAGCTCCTGCTCCTCCTTGGTCATATCCTTTACCATGCTTTCCCACGCCTGCTCCTTTGAATAGAACTCGATCGTATTCACATTGGGCAGAGAGGAAAGGTTATTCTTCAGTTCATCTATCTGCTCCTGCGAGCAGCCGTCCTTGATCTGCACCACCAGCTCGCTCTTATCCTCGATGCCGCCGATGATGCGGTTGATATTGATCGCCAAAAGCACCGAGATGCCCACCATAAGCAGTGACACCAGCATTATGCAGAAGCTGGCGAAGCTCATCATCCTGTTTTTCCAGATACCCTTAAAGCCTTGATGAACAAGGTACCGCATACTACTTATTCTCATGGGTACCTCCTATGACTTCATCGAAGGCGATAGAGCCTTTATTGATATTAATGATACGTCCGCCGAAATAGCGCACAAGCTCATGCTCATGGGTGACCATAAGCACGGTGGTGCCGCACTCATTGATACCCTTGAGGAGCCCCACGATCTCATAGGAAAGGGCGGGGTCGATATTGCCGGTAGGCTCGTCCGCGATGATAAGCTTGGGGTCATTGACAAGGGCTCTTGCCAAAGCGACCCTCTGCTGTTCACCGCCGGAAAGCTCTGTGGGATAAGACTTTGTCTTATCGGAGAGGCCGACCAGATTGATAACATAAGGCACGCGGCTTCGGATATACTTTGCGGGAGCGTCGATAACTCTCAAGACGAAGGCCACATTTTCATACACTGTCATTGTGGGGATCAGTCTGAAATCCTGGAACACGACGCCGATAGTACGGCGCAGTGCAGGTATCTTGCCGCGTCTTAGCTTACGGAGATTAAAGCCGTTGACGATGACCTCGCCGTTAGTGGCATCTATCTCTTTAAGCACGAGCTTGATAAGCGTTGATTTGCCGGCACCCGAGGGGCCGACCACGAAAGCGAAGTCGCCGTCGTTGATCTTCAAGTTGACCTTATTAAGGGCATCGACACCGCTGGAATAGGTGACGGACACATCCTTGAACTCTACCAAGAAAAATACACCTTCCTTAAAAGTTAGAAGTGCGGGGAAAACTGCGGTAAAATAGGCCGGGCTATTACCCCCGACCTACATTTCAAATGTTGTTTGTCAATCAGAACTTGACGGGATTTGCTGACAGATACTTCTTGACCATAAGAGCGATCTTGAACACGATAGCGTGGTCGAACTCTCTAAGGTCGAGGCCTGTGAGCTTCTTGATCTTCTCGAGCCTATAGACCAATGTATTTCTGTGTACGAAAAGCTTTCTTGAGGTCTCGGAAACATTCAGATTGTTCTCGAAGAATTTCTGTATCGTGAAAAGCGTTTCGTGGTCGAGCGACTCGATAGAACCCTTTTTGAACACTTCCTTCAGGAAGGTCTCGCACAGGGTGGTGGGCAGGTGATAGATAAGTCTTGCGATGCCTAAGTTATCGTAGGAAACGATGACCTTATCGGTATCGAACACCTTGCCGACCTCAAGAGCCATTTGGGCTTCCTTGAAGGATCTTGCCAGATCTCTCACGCCCTCAACTACAGTACCGATGCCGACGTTTACTCTTGTATAGAACTCGCCGCTCAAGGTATCCGAAATGGAACGTGCCAGCTTTTCGAGATCCTTGGGCTCGACCCCGGGGGAGACTTCCTTTACCAGAACGATATCGCTCTCGGTAATATTGAAAACGAAGTCCTTATTCTTATCGGGGAAGAGGTTCTGAATAACGTCAAAGGCGGAAACGTCGTTGGAGGTGATGATCCTTATCAGCAGTGCGACGCGGGAGGTATCGGAGCTGAAATGCAGTTCTCTTGCCTTGACGTGGATATCGCCGGGGAGGACGTTATCCAGCACAACGTTCTTGATGAAGTTGTTCCTGTCGTACTTCTCATCATAATACTGCTTGATGCTCGAAAGGGTGATAGCGAGGATGCTGGCATATTTTGCCGCCACCTCATCAGTGCCCTCAACGAACACGGCGTAATCCGGCTTCATCAATGCGCCGAAGGGCTTGTAGGTATAGCCGTCACGCACGAAGATGTCATGTGAATCGCTCAGGTCAAGAGAGACATACTCATTGGTGGTGCCCACTTGAGCCAGCTCGGAGCAGGCAATTATCGTTGCCGTTTCGTCGATGACGCCTATGGTGCAGTCGATAGTATCTCTCATCTGGTGGACTACGCTCTGGAATAATCTGTTTGACATAATTTTTTCCCCTCTACTTGCAAAATTTCAGACTGGAAACGGGTACAAGTCTCTACAGAATACATTATACCAAAAAACGATTGATTTTGCAAGGGGTTTATAGTAAAAATGTTCAAAAAAGTTTTTTTGGCCAAAAAACCGATATAAAAACCCTCGAACTTATTACAAATTGTAACATATACAGCCCTGCTGTTTGTTAACAAAGTGTGAAATTCTGGCAAAATCCGGGGTGATGACGGGTGAATTTGTCATCAAATCCAGTCGTTACGTTACTTTTCTGTAATTTTTAAATTTTTTGTTAACTGCCGTGTGAAGTCCGTTTTTTCAGACTGAAAGGATAAGAACTTTTATTTTGCGGGCAGTTTGACAGATGAACGGGTGTAATATTCGTCATTTTTTATAATAGGTCATCAGTCCTTGACGATACCGGCGACCCATTCTGAAACGTCCTCGCCTGAGGCAAAGACCTTAGCGGCGATGATGCGGCAGTCGCCCTTGACATAGGGGCGGAGCTTGCCGACGGTCTTGCCGATATCGCTGCCGCCGGAGGTGGCGAATAGGGCGATGCGCTTGCCTGTCCAGTCATACTGCTGCATGAAGCTGTTGATGATATTGGGAGCGCCGTAGTACCAGATAGGGAAGCCGACGAACACGGTGGTATAGCTTTCAAACCCCTCGACGCTGCCGGCTATGGGGATATCCTTTTTGCCGATCTTCTCCTTATTGCAACGGGAGAGGGGATTTTTCCAGTTGATATCGGACTTGGTATAGGGTATCTCTGGGCGTATCTCAAAGACATCGCTGCCGGAGGCATCGGCGATCCTCTTGGCGAGGGCGGCGGTATTGCCCTCGGCGGAGAAATAGACTGTAAGGTTCTTGGTCATGATAATTCGCACCTTTCTTTATCAGTATTTGATGTTCCCGCTTATCTCGGTGCCGAAGTTGACATAGAGGGAGCGGTCGATGAACAGGTATATCCACACGCCCAGCAAAACAAGGCTCAGGAGTGTGGAGAGCCAGTAGAGAAAATTGTAGAAGCCCTTTCCGATGATTATGGAGGAGCCTCTTGGGTGGATAAGCTGGCTGAAGAAGGTGGAGAACCAATAGGACAGGATGAACAGCGGCACGAAGGTCAGCAGTCCTTGGTCGTAGGAGATCTTCTGCACGAAGGCGCGGTAGGTGAAATATCCTGCGGCGGCATCGGCTGCCAGCATAAGCACATAGCAGATGAACGCCAGAGTCTTGCGCATTGTGTTCTCTCCTTTCAAGCGGTCACCGCGCCCCAGCGCTTACGGGGCGAGGCACATTCCGCGGCGGGCTTGAGGGCCCTTATCTGTACATAGCAGCCGCATTCGAGGCACATACCGTTTATCAGCCTGTCGCATTCACGGCAGGCATTCAGGCGCTGCTGATATATCTCCTCGCTGACTCTTCTGTCGGCGGGTACGTTTTTGATATAGCCGATGATGCCGGCGGCATAGCTGTCGCTGTCCATATCCTCGAGCAGGCAGCGCAGGCAGGGCTTTTTCTGTTCCATTACTCTGCGGCTGCGGCGGCTGTTTTCTTCTTTTTGACGGCGGTATAGCTCCATGCAAGGCCGGCGCAGATAAAGAAGAAGGGCGAGCTTTCGAGGGTGCTGATATTGAAGAAGGCCTGTACCGAATAAGCGAACAGGGCGGTCATGACAGCGGCGGCAGCCCAGCCGGTCTCTCCTTTTATAAATGATACTGCGGCTTTGACGGCCTTGAAAAGCGTCACCAGCAGGAAGAGGATATACAGCGCTGCGGTTATCACGCCGCGCTGCATGGCGGTGTCGATATACTCGTTATAGGTACGGTCGATAGTAGCGCCGTATCTGGAGGCGGCATCCCAGTTATCGGGGCCGACGCCCAGCAGGGGGGTCTGTTCGGTGATGAACACGCCGTCGTCCCAGAGGTAGGGATAGACCCAAGTCTCGGTATCGTCCTTCTGCAGGAGCATAAGCATTCTGATAGAGTCGGTGCGGATGACCTCCTCGTCGTAGAAGGTCTTATAGCCGTCCTTTTCGGGATAGGAGGACATCTGAACTGCGATGCAGCCTCCCACAGCGCCGCAGGAAAGCAGCAGGACGCACAGCGCGGAGGCAATAACTGCTTTAGCGCCGGGGCGGGCGGGCTTATCCTCGCTGCCGGTGTCATCGGCTGTCCTTCTGCCCTTTACGGCGTAGCCTACGGCGATGATGATGCCAAAGAAGAGGGCGCATCCGATGCCTATAAGGGCGGTGACAGTTCTTGTCATCTGTGCAGCCGCGGTCATAAGCACGCAGGCGGCGGCATAGATCGCCTTATGGGCGGTCTTTTCGGAAAAGACTGCTCCGGCGAAGGCGGCGGCAAAGGCGACGGTCAGCAGTGCGGCAAGGGCGTGGGGGGTCATTGCAAGGCCGTTGGCTGCAGGGATAGTATAGCCCTTAGTGAATGTGATATTCAGAGTTGCGAACCAGTTGGGGATCACGTCCGACAGAGCGGGGATCACCTGCAGGATACCTATCAAGGCGTTCACGGCGCCGATAGAAACGATAACGGCGCAGAGGCGTTTTCTCCAGCCGTCGCCGACGACGGTGAAGGCGGCTGCGAAGAAGCCGTAATAGCCCATAAGGGTGAGCATACCCTCGGCGCGGTCGAGGTAGCCGGTCATGGAGTTGACAATGCTTTCTGCTGCCAGTGCGGATATGAACGACATAAGGATAACTCCCGCCAGCAGCAGCAGGGGCTTGTTATCGGAGAGGGAGATCTGTTTTTTCATCTTTCCGATCAGGAAGATGCTTAGACCCATGACGCCGAGCCCCAGCATGATGACGGCGGCCCAGTAGATCACCTTGTCGCTCAGGTAATGGGGGAACTCCATACCCCCCACGTTTTCGGTATAATCCACCACGTTCTTGGTCAGATAATACGGTATAGCTGCCAGCTCGATGATGAGCATAGCGATAATGCAGTAAACGGCACAGAGCTTTTTGGTGCCCTCGTCGGTCAGATTAAGGATAAAATCCGACTTTTCGCTGGTGCCGAACAAATGCTTATGGTTATCCATAAAAACACCTCGCTTCCGGTCTTGACCGGATAGTTGTCTTATATCATTATTTCGTTATAAAAAAAGCGAAGCGCCGTTAAGCGCTTCGCTGAAGGCATCACAGCCTTGGGTCACGAATGAATCTCCGTCATACTCACTTAGCGTATTCAACGGCACGGCTCTCCCTTATCAGATTTACCTTGATCTGTCCGGGATAATCCATTTCATCTTCAATTCTTTTTGCGATCTCTCTTGCTACGAGCACCATTTTCTCGTCGTTGATCTTTTCGGGCTGTACCATGATCCTGACCTCACGTCCTGCCTGAATAGCGAAGGATTTCTCAACGCCTTCATAGGATGTGCAGATCTCTTCGAGCTTCTGGAGCCTCTTGATATAGTTTTCGTAGTTCTCGCTTCTTGCGCCGGGTCTTGCGGCGGAGATAGCATCGGCTGCCTGTACAAGGGCGGCAACGACTGTTCTTGTTTCAACGTCGCCGTGATGCGCTTCGATCGCGTGCAGCACATCGGGGCTTTCCTTATACTTCTTGCAGACATCGACACCGATCTGGACGTGTGAGCCCTCGATCTCGTAGCTGAGCGCCTTGCCTATATCATGCAGCAGACCTGCACGTCTTGCAAGGCTGGGGTCGATACCCAGCTCGGAAGCCATCATTCCCGCAAGGTGGGACACCTCAATGGAATGATCGAGAACGTTCTGCCTGTAGCTTGTTCTGTAGCGGAGTCTTCCGAGCAGCTTCACAAGCTCATGATTGAGCCCGTGGATGTTGCACTCAAGCACAGCCCTTTCGCCCTCCTGCTTGATCTTGTACTCGACCTCGCGTCTGGCCTTATCGACCATTTCCTCGATGCGGGTGGGGTGGATACGGCCGTCCTGAATAAGCTTTTCGAGTGCTATCCTTGCGACCTCTCTTCTCACCTGGTCGAAGCAGGAAAGAGTGATAGCCTCGGGGGTGTCGTCGATGATAAGGTCAACGCCGGTGAGAGTCTCGATCGTGCGGATATTTCTTCCTTCACGTCCGATTATCCTTCCCTTCATCTCGTCATTGGGCAGCGGAACTACCGAAACAGCGGCTTCTGACACCTGGTCGGCGGCACATCTTGCGATAGCCAGCGAGATATACTGTCTTGCCTTGGCGTCGCACTCCTCCTTGATCTGGGACTCAAAGTTAGCCACCTTGACAGCCTTCTCATGCACCAGCTCGCCCTCGAGGTTTGAAAGCAGATACTCCTTGGCCTGCTCCTTGCTGAACTCACTGATCTTCTCCAGCATATCCAGCTGGGAATTCTTGATCCTTTCAGCCTCGGCCACCTTTTCGTCGGCAGCCTTGAGCTTGGACTGGAGAGCTTCTTCCTTCTTCTCGAGATTATCGAGCTTCTTGTCAATGGATTCTTCTTTCTGGTTGATCCTGCGTTCCTGGCGCGAGACCTCGATACGTCTTTCCTTCAGCTCTTTTTCCGTTTCCTGGCGGGACTTATGTATTTCGTCCTTCGCCTCGACGAGAGCCTCCTTCTTCAAGGTCTCGGCATTCTTTTTAGCGTCCTCAACGATCCTTTCGGCTTCCTTTTCCGCGGAACCGATAGCTGCCTCGGCGACCTTCTGCCTGTCAGCCTGTCCCTTTTTGTAGAAAACGTAGCCGCTCACGAATGCACCAACGACAAGAGTTGCTAATGCGATAGCAATAGCCAATCCTACATGCATAGTGTAGTATTCCTCCTTCTCGTTTGTCTGCCTGTATGTCTTTACAAAGAAAAACACACAGACATCATATTAAATTGTAAAGATACTGATAAGCAAATATATTCTATAGTCAAGCCCTGCATAGGCAAATGTCCAAAAAACCGTACCGCAAAGGCTATATATAAAAACATAATGCATAATATTATTTTATAACAAACCGCATGAATTGTCAAGAGCTAAATCCACATTTTTAACAAAAACCGATGAAAATTTATAATTTTCCTCTCCGGCCGCATACTTATGTAATTTTCTGCCAGCCGGAGAGGCAGATGCACAGTGTATAGCCGATATCGAAACAGTGTATAGCCGATATCGAAACGGGTACTTGATTTTTATATAACAGTGTGATATAATATAGCAGTGAATGTGCAGATGCTCCAGCCATATGGCACTGCACTGCTTTAAAGCGCAATTCTTTTGCTGAAAGGAAAGATAGTCTATGAAAAAACTGATGCTGGGAAACGAGGCCTTTGCGAGAGGCCTTTATGAGGCAGGGTGCCGCATCGCATCCTCCTATCCCGGAACACCCTCTACCGAGATCACCGAGGAGGTGGCAAAGTACGACGAGGTCTATGCCGAGTGGGCGCCCAATGAGAAGGTAGCTATGGAGGTGGCTCTCGGCGCATCTATCGCGGGAGCGAGAAGCTTCTGCGCCATGAAGCACGTCGGCCTCAATGTGGCGGCTGACCCCCTTTACACTGCGGGCTATACCGGCGTGACCGGCGGCATGGTCATCGCAGTTGCTGACGACCCGGGAATGCACTCCTCGCAGAACGAGCAGGATTCCCGTCATCATGCGATCGCATCCAAGGTAATGATGATAGAGCCCTCGGACTCTGCCGAGTGCAAGGATTTCACCAAGGCAGCTTTTGATCTGTCGGAGAGGTTCGACACTCCCGTTATCGTGAGAATGTCCACCCGCGTGGCGCATTCGCAGTCGGCGGTGGAGCTTTGCGACAGGGAGGAGCATGAGCTTATCCCGTACAAGAAGAACATACAGAAATTTGTTATGATGCCCGGAAACGCTATCCGCCGTCATCCCGAGGTAGAGCAGAGGCTGGTGGATATACGCGAATATGCCGAGACCTCGCCCCTCAACCGTGTGGAGTATCACGACACCAAGATCGGCGTTATCGCGGCAGGCATCTCCTATCAGTATGCGAGGGAGGCGCTGGGGGACAAGGCCTCCTACTTAAAGCTGGGTATCGTCAATCCTCTGCCGGTGGAGATCATCAAGGATTTCTGCTCGAAGTGCGAGACGGTTTATGTTATAGAGCAGCTGGATGACATCATCGAGACCCACTGCAAAAAGCACGGCCTAAACGTTCACGGCAAGGACACTTTCTCGCTGCTGGGTGAGATATCCCAGTCTATCGTAAGGGAGAAGATACTGGGTGAAAAGGCTGAGTTCTCTGAATTCCCGGAGACTGTGCCGGTACGTCCGCCGGTAATGTGTGCGGGCTGCCCTCACAGGGGACTGTTCTACTGCCTTTCCAAGCTGGGCGTTACGGTCTCGGGCGACATCGGCTGCTACACGCTGGGCGCGACAGCACCTCTGTGCGCTATGGACTCGACTATCTGCATGGGCGCGTCCATAAGCGGACTTCACGGCTTCAACAAGGCAAGGGGCGCAGAGAGCGAAAAGAAGAGCGTGGCTGTTATCGGCGATTCCACATTCATGCACAGCGGTATGACAGGACTTGTGAACATTGCATACAATGCAACGAACACGACGGTCATCATCCTTGACAACTCGATCACCGGCATGACCGGGCATCAGCAGAACCCCACCACCGGCAAGAACCTCAAGGGTGACCCGGCTGCGGCGGTGAACCTTGAGGAGCTTTGCCACGCTATCGGCATAAAGAGCGTAAGGGTAGTCGATCCCTATCACATGGCGGAGACCGAGGCTGTCATCAAGGAGGAGCTTGCCAAGGAGGAGCCGTCGGTCATCATCAGCCGGAGACCCTGTGCGCTGCTGAAATACGTCAAGCACAATCCTCCGCTCAAATGCGACCATGACAAGTGCGTGGGCTGCAGGCAGTGCCTGAAGATAGGCTGCCCTGCGATCAGCATTCACGACAAAAAAATGACGATCGACCATACGCAGTGCGTCGGCTGCGGCATCTGCACCGAAATGTGCAAGCTGGGCGCGATAGTGAAATAAAAAATTAAAAAATGAAAAAAAGCTTTTATGCTGCGGTATTTGTTTTGCTGATTATATTGCAGGCGGCGCTTGTCACGGTCTGTATTCTGAGCGGTGTAAGGGAGTTACGGTATGACTTTGCGAAAGCTCTGATGTGGCTTCTTATTACACTGCCGGTAAGTCTGATGATCATTCTGTCGGCTGTTATCGTACTTGCAAGATATAGGGATAAAAAGGAAAACGATGAGATAAAGAAATACAGAAGGATAAATAGCTCAGGTGATTGTAAAACAAAAAGCGGAGAAAACTCAGATCCATAATTGTAAGACCGCCGCTTAATTATGCGCTGTCAGAGTTTTACAATCGGCTAATAAACAGCTCTAAAGGAGAATAATATATGGAAACAAAATCAATAATGATCGTCGGCGTGGGCGGACAGGGCTCGCTGCTGGCATCAAGGATAATAGGAAATGTGCTGCTTTCGCAGGGCTTTGAGGTAAAGGTCAGCGAGGTACACGGAATGAGCCAGAGAGGAGGCTCTGTGGTCACTTATGTAAAGTACGGCGATCAGGTGAACAGCCCGGTCATCGTCAAGGGCGAGGCGGATATAATCATCAGCTTTGAGCAGCTTGAGGCTGCACGCTGGCTGCCCTTCCTGAAAAAGGGAGGTCATCTTGTGACCTCGACACAGCAGATAGACCCGATGCCCGTTATCAACGGAGCGGCGGTCTATCCGGAGGACATCATCGAGAAGATCAAGGCGCAGGGCGTTGACGTTATCGCAGTCGATGCGCTGACCCTCGCGGAGCAGGCCGGTACTGCCAAGGCATCGAACGTGGTGCTAATGGGCGTTGTATCCACAAAGATGCCCTTTGAGGAAAGCGTTTGGCAGGCGGCACTCGAGCAGTGCGTTCCGGCGAAGTTTTTGGAGCTGAACAGAAAGGCATTTGCTCTCGGCAGAGAAGCACAGTAAACAGAAGTCAAGGCAGACATATCCCGTATATGTCTGTCTGAACACGGCTTTAACGATTTAAAGCCGAACACCGTCGCAAATGCTCTGCGATATATGCAGGGCGGGTAAAGTTAAGGCAACACCGCATGACCCCTGTGCATCAGATGCGCCGTCCAGCTTTTCGTCAGATTGCCTAAATTCGACGCAGGCTTGCTGACGCAAGTCAAGGAGAATTTGGGTAATATGACGGAAAGCTGGCAAGCAGATGATGTGCAGGGGTCGTGCGGTGTTGCCTTAATTACTGTTCCGCTTCGGCAAGCGCCTGTTCAAGAGCCTTTGAAAGCTGGTCGGCGCAGGAGGTGCCTCTGCCCTTGCAGTCATTTCCTTTGAGGACAGCGGCTATCCGTTCAGCCGGCTGACCCTCTGCAAGCCGCCCTATAGCCTTGAGATTTCCGTTGCAGCCGCCCTCAAAGGACAGACCGTATATCCTTCCGTTCTCAAGGGAAAAGCTTATTTTTCGGGCGCAGACGCCCGTGGGTGTATAGGTGTATTCCTTCACTTTTCTGCCTCCCTGTCAAGTATCAGCTCGCGGACAAGCGCCGCGCCCCTTGCAAGCTCCTCAAGGGTAGTATATTCCTCAACGGAATGGACGCTGAACATCCCGCAGGAGAGGACTATCCCGCTTATCCCGTGCAGGACGATATTGTGATTGTCGCTGCCGCCGTGGGTGCTGACGAGCCGAGGGTCGATGCCGATGCGTCCGGCGGCCTTCTGAAATCTGATGACCGTCCCGTCGGCTTCGGATATCCTGTAGGCCTTCAGCTCCACCGCAGAACTGAACTCCACAGCCGCCCCGGCAGCGGATGCCTTATCCCGCAGGCGGCTCTCGAACTCCTCCACCGCTCTGACGGCCGCGGCATGGTCAAAGCCTCTGGCCTCGCCCGTAAGGCTGCACCTTTCGGGGACGATATTTGAGGCCTCGCCGCCGTTGAGAGTCCCGATGTTGAAGGTGGTGCTTTCGTCGAGCCTGCCCTGAGGGGTCTCGGCTATTGCAGCGGCGGCTGCCGCAAGGGCGTTTATCCCCTTTTCGGGAGCAAAGCCGGAATGGGCTGCCCTGCCCGTCACCTCGGCAGAAAAGGATATCAGCGAGGGTGCCTGCAAAGCCGCGCTGCCCACCTCGCCGCTCATGTCAAGGACATAGGCGGTCGTTGACTTTATACGGGAGAAATCAAAATGCCTTGAGCCCCTTGTATAGACCTCCTCCGCTGCCGGGATAAGAAGCTCGATATCGCCCCGGGGCTCCCCGGAGGCGACAGCGGCGCGTATGCCCGAAAGTATCTCAACAAGCCCCGCGGCATCGTCCGCACCGAGGACGGTATCTCCGGCGGAGGTTATCCTGCCGCTCTGATGCAGGACGGCTCTCTTGCCGAGAGCAGGAGCCACCGTGTCAAGGTGAGAGGAAAACAGCACCGCCGGCCTTGAGCTGTCAGTTCCCTTCAAGAAAGCATAGATATTCCCGGCTGTACCGCCGATAGTCTCTCCGGCTCTGTCCTCGGTCACCTCAAAGCCGAGAGCGGTCAGCTTCTGCTTCAGCCTATCGGCCAAAGCCCGCTCCCCGAAGGAGGGCGAGTCGATGCTCACCAGCTCTGCAAATTCCTCGTAAAGGCTTCGTCTGTCAAAATGTCCGGGCACTTATCTCACCTCTTAATCCGGCAGCGGCTCACTGCCGGGAGTTTTCAGCTTATGGGCGGGGTCAAGGCTCAAGCTCTCTCTGCCGTGAGGCTCCTTCCATATTGTATCGTAATCCGTCTGCGGGATGACAAGGTCATAGAACGTGGAGCCGAAATAGTCCTTTTCGCCCTCTCTGCTGCGCTTGGTGGCAGCGAAGTCGAGGAAGTAGGTATTGTGGCTGAAGGCAGGGATCTGATACAGATCCCTTGCATAGCCCCAAAGGTTCTTGTAGTCGGAAAGGCGGTGCTTGGCGGGGCCGATGTATTTGGAGTATCTCACATCGAACCTTGCAAGGGTGACAAAAAGCCTTATATCCGAATCGGTGACATAATCGCCGAAGAGGAAGCGTCTGCTTTCAAGGCGCTCTTCGAGCTGCTCCAGTCCTGCAAAGAACACCTCGTATGCCTCTGTGAAGGCCTCTAAGCTCTGTGCGAACATTGCCCGGTAGATCGCGTTGTTCACGTTCTCGAAGAGCCACCAATTCAGCTTGTCGATATCCTCACGCAGCTCCTCGGGATAGAGGTCGGGAGCATCCGGCTTATGGAAGGGCTTGAACTCCACCTCGAAATAGTTGGTAAGGCGGTGGTAGTCGTTGTTGGCTACCCTGCCGGTCTTGTAATCCACAAGTGCGGGAACGGTGGGACGGCCGGCGTAGCTGTCGTCCGTGGCGTAATAAAGCTCGCTCAAAAACTGTGCGCCGGTCTCGGGGTTGATGTGGCCGGGGGAATTGACGAACTCCCAGCCCAGGTCTCTGCCGCCGGTATCGCGGGTATTGTCCCGGTCAACTATCTCGGCCTTTACCGTGTCCTCGAGACCCAAAAGCTCTCTTGCGATAGATGCCCTGTTTGACCAGTGGCAGCCCTTAGCCCAAAAGAGGATGTATCTGTCCCTTTCAACGGGGTTCCTTCCCTCGCCGAAGCCCTCGGTAAAGCGGTTGGGCTGGCGGTGGAAATTTCCCCTGCTGTCGGTCTCGCTGTTCTTTTCGGACGGACGTACCCTTACCTGTCTGCCGTTTATCTCAATATATTCTGCCATTTTCTCCACCTCATGTCTCTGCGACCCATTTGTTGGCGGGATCGCTGCTCAAGGCCTGTCTGCCGTGAGGAGCGCCCCAGTATTTTTCAAAATCTATCTCATCGAGGAAACGCGCATTGAAGGTCTCAAAGGCACTTCCCACCTTATGCTTGGGATTTGCAAAGCTCTTGAAATAAGTATTGTTCCTAAACGCAGGTATCTCCCAGAGGTCGCGGGCATAGCCCCAGAGATTGGGATAATCCACAAGGCGCTTTTTGGTGTGGCCAAGCTGATGTGTATATCTGATATCCAGCCTTGCAAGGGTGACATAGAGCCTTATGTCTGCATCGGTGATGTAGTCACCGAACAGGAAACGGCGCTCGGAAAGCCTTTTCTCAAGCAGGTCAAGAGCTGCATAGAAGGCATAGAAGGCATCGAAATGCGCCTCCTTGGAGCGGGCAAAGGACGCCCGGTAAACTGCGTTGTTCACGTTGTCAAAGAGCCACTTGTTCATGCGGTCGATGCGGTCGCGCAGCTCCTCGGGGTAAAGGTCGGGAGCGCCCGGCTTGTGAAAGGGTCTGAACTCGACCTCGAAATAATTCGTCAGGCGGTTATAGTCGTTGTTGACGACCTTGCCCGTGGTCTTGTCGATAAGTGCGGGGACGGTCGTCCTGCCGTCGTAGCTGTCATCGGCGGCATAGTATGCCTCGGAGAGAAATCTTATGCCCAGCTCGGGGTCGGTGAAATTCTCGTCATACACAAACTCCCAGCCGAGGTTCTTCTCGTGCCTGCCGTGGTTCACGAGGTTGACGCTTATCGCATCCTCCAGCCCCAGCAGCTCCCTTACGATAGATGCCCTGTTCGACCAGTGGCAGAGCTTTGCCCACACAAGATGATAGCGCCCGGCCTCGATCGGGTTCTTTCCCTCGCCGAAGCCCTCGGTAAAGCGGTTGGGCTGGCGGTGGAAATAGCCGTCGGCATCGACCTCTGTATTTACCTCACGCGGACGGACTCTGATCCTTCTGCCGTCCACGACTTCATATTCATAGCTCACTGTAATTCCTCCTTTACTGCTTTTTCAAGCTGTTCAAGCGCCTGCCGGAGTATCGCCCGGGGGCAGGCCAGCACTATCCGCTGGAACTGATCGGAGGCCGCTCCGAAGATGTGCCCCGCATCCAGCCAGAGATGTGCTTTATGTATTATAAGACCGTTCAGCGCCTGTCTGTCAAGTCCGAGGGCTGAAAAGTCTATCCATGCGAAATATGTTCCCTCCGGTTCAACAAGCCGGAGCATCGGAAGTCTTTCTGCGAGGAATGCTTTCACAAGCTGCAGATTGTCCTCGATGTATGCCCTGCACTGTCCGAGCCACTCTCCGCCCTTTTCATAGGCGGCGCGGGAGGCTGAAAGCCCCAGCGTGTTCACCTCGGTATAGCCCTGCGCGGAAAGCACTGCCTTGAATCTGTGCCGAAGCTGGGCATCCTCTATGAAAATGTGGGACACCTGCAGTCCCGCCAGATTGAAGCTCTTGCTCGGTGCGGTGCAGACCACCGTCCTGCTTTTCAGCCGGGGACAGGCGTTGGTGAACACCGTATGCCTGTGACCCTCTCTTACGAAGTCGCTGTGTATCTCGTCGGAGATCACGGTAACGCCGTATTCTTCACAGATATCACCGAGGCGCCTGAGCTCCTCCTCTGTCCAGACACGCCCCACGGGATTGTGGGGTGAGCAGAGTATGAACAGCTTGACTTCATTCTCCTTCACCTTGCGCTCGAAGTCCTCGAAGTCGATGCTGTATTTTCCGTCCTTATACACAAGCTCGTTTTCTGCGAGCCGTCTGCCGTTTTCGGTAACGGCAGAGAAAAAGGGATAATAGACCGGCGGCTGTATCAGCACCGCATCGCCCTCTTTGGTAAAGGCTCTCACTGCTGCGGAGATCGCAAATACCACTCCCGGAGTTATAACACAGGAGCGGCTGTCGGGACGGTAGTCAAATCTCTCCGCATACCATTTCAGAACGGTGTCGAAGTATTCCTGCTTGGGGACTGTGTAGCCGAAGATGCCGTGAGAGGCTGTTTTCTGTATCGCCTCAACGATCTCCGGGGCGGTGGGATAATCCATGTCTGCCACCCACAGGGGCAGAACATTTTCGGGATAGCCCCGCTCTGCCTTGAAGTCGTATTTCAAGCAGCTCGTTCCCCGCCTGTCTGTTACCGTATCAAAATCATAGCTGTTCATTTTATCCCTCCAAGGCCTGCGTGATATCGCTGATAAGATCATTGATGCTTTCCAGCCCCACGGATATCCGCAGCAGAGTGTCGTCGATGCCCAGCCTTTCCTTCAGCTCCTGCGGGACATCGGGGTGGGTCTGTATAAGGGGATAGGTCACAAGGCTCTCTGTGCCGCCGAGGCTTTCGGCAAAGGTAAAGACCTTCACCTTGTGCAGCACCCGCAGCGCCGTCTCCGGCGAGTCGGTATGTAGCGAGATCATGCTGCCGAAGCCGCTTGCCTGTGAGAGGTTCAGATCATACCCCTTGTGAGACTTAAGCCCCACATAGCATACATCCTTCACCCGCGGATGAAGGCTTAACAGCTCCGCCAATGCAAGGGCATTCTCCTGCTGACGCTCCATTCTGACCGCAAGGGTCTTTATGCCGCGCTCCACAAGAAAGCTGTCAAAGGGAGAAAGCGACGCTCCCGTGGTCTTTGCCAGCAGGCGAAGCCCGTCGTTCAGCCTGTCGTCGTTCAGACAGATAAATCCCGCAACGGTGTCGTTATGCCCGGACAGGAATTTGCTTGCGCTGTGGATAACTATATCCGCGCCGAGCTTCAGCGGGTTCTGATAACGGGGAGAGAGAAAGGTGTTATCCACTGCCAGCAGAGCGCCGTTCTTATGGGCAAGCTCTGCTGCTTTGCGGATATCGGTTATATGCATCATCGGATTGGTGGGCGTTTCAAGATATATCGCTTTGGTCTCCGGCCTTACGGCCGCGGAAAGCTCGTTTAGATCGCTGGTATCGACATAGGTTATCTCTATGCCGTTTTTCTCTGTCACCAGTCTGTGAAGGCGGAACACTCCGCCGTAAAGATCCTCTGAACAGACAATATGATCCCCCCGGCCAAACAGCTCGAAGAAGCAGCTTATAGCTGCCATTCCCGAGGAGAAGCCGATAGCATACTTCGCCGACTCCACTGCCGCGACCGCCTCCTCGGTATGGGTGCGGGTGGGATTTGATTCCCTTGTGTAGTCAAAGCCGCTGCCGTTGTGGCCGGTCTCTATGTGAGAAAAGGTGGCAGTCTGATATATCGGAAAGCTGACCGCTCTGAAGCGGTCATTCAAGCCGGTGTCCTCCCTGCCGTGAATACATCGTGTTTCAAATTCTCTGCTCATGATGATCTCTCCCTTGTCACAGCTGTTCAGTCTGTGATGTATCCTGTGCCGTCAAGACGCTCTCTGCCGTGGGGCAGCCTCCAGCTTTCGATCTCAGGTCCCTTCGGGATTATGCTGTAGATGTTGTCTATCTGGCAGTCGAGGTGATAATGCTTCTTGATCGCATCGAAATCCGTAGTGCCGCCGAAGGCATCTATGGAGTAAAGATCCCGGGCATAGGCCCAAAGGTTCTTATAGTCGCGGATGCGGTTGCGGTTCACTCTGAAAGCGTTGTAGTATGCGCAGTCGAAACGCGCAAGGGTAACATACAGCCGCACATCCGACTCTGTTATCCTGTCTCCGAAGAGATAGCGCCTGTTCTCAAGCCGTTCCTCCAGCCAGTCAAGGCGGGCAAAGACCGTATCGTAGGCCTCCTCGTAGGCCTGCTGGCTCTTTGCAAAGCCGGCTCTGTAAACGCCGTTGTTGACCTCGTGGTATATTATCTCGTTGAGGGCGTCGATATCCTCTCTAAGCTCTTCGGGATAGAGGTCGGGAGCGCCGGGCTTGTGGAATTTCTTGAACTTCGTTTCATAGTAGATCGTAAGGTTCCAGTAGTCGTTGTTGACTACCTTTTTGGTGGTAACATCCACCAGTGCGGGAACTGTTGCCCGCTTGTCGTAATTGGGGTCTGCATTGAGGTACAGCTCGTTCAGATATTTTACGCCCAGCACCGGGTCCCTCCCCTCGGGATCGAGGGTGAAGGCCCAGTCGCCCTTGTTGTCCTCGGGACGCTTGGGGTCGAGTGTGCCGAGGCTGATAACGTCCTCGAGCCCCAGCAGCTTTCTGACGATCACCGAGCGGTGCGCCCAGGGGCAGACGGGAGCCCATATCAGCCTGTATCTTCCCGCCTCGACCGGCAGCTCGCCCTCGCCGTCGCCGAAGGGTGTGGTGAAGCGTATCTGCTGACGGATGTAGCGCCCGATCTTGTCGTATCTGTCCTTGGAGTGGAGCCAGTCGTCTCTTACTCGTTGGTTCATTTATCTCACTTCCTAACTGTCATAATCCGGGTTGCCGAAACGGTAGCCCTGCGGCAGGAGAAAATCCATTTCCTCCATATGCCTTGCTTTATCCTCGCCGCCCGCGAAAAGCACAAAGCCTGTTTTCTGGCGGCGGAAGCCGAATTTTTCGTACATTGCCACGGTTTGAGGGTGGGTGTAGAGTATCACCGTCTGACCCTCGACCTGCTTTAGGACGGAGTCTATCAGCAGGCGGCCAAGCTGCCTGCCGTGATACTCCTCTGCAAGCGCGATGTTGTAGATCGCCGCCTGACACATCCCGTCGGAGAGGGCTCTGCCGCAGCCGATCAGCCTGTCGTCATCGTAAATGAACGCCACAACAGCGCTGTTTCTGAAAACTCTCTCCTGCTCCTCGGCCGAGAAATGACTTAGCCCGTAGAAGCGGAGCAGATCGGCCACGGCCTGCCAGTCCACGTTTTCCTTGTCGGTCTTGACACGGATGCTCATCCTGCATACTCCCTTTCACGGTCGTGAGGCTGCTCCCACACGGACAGATCCGGCCCCTTGGCAAGTATGCCGAAGGTGTTGCGCGAGGGGTTCAGCAGATAGCCGCGTCTGATGCCGTCAAAGCTGGTGGTGTTTTTAAAGGCGGGTATCTGATAAAGCTCCTTGGCGTAGTTCCAAAGGTTCGGGAAGTCGATAAGCTTATTGCGGTTGACCTTGAACTGTAGATTATAGGCCGCATCAAATCTCACCAGCGTTACCCAAAGGCGGATGTCCGCATCCGTCAGCCTGTCGCCGAAGAGATATCTCGAATGGGAGAGTCTCTCCTCCAGCCAGTCGAGCCTTGCGAAGAGGGTGTCGTAGGCCTCCTCATAGGCCTGCTGCGATCTTGCGAAGCCCGCTTTGTAAACGCCGTTGTTCACCTCGTTGAAGATGATCTCGTTGAGAGCATCTATATCCGCTCTCAGCTCCTCGGGGTAGAGGTCGGGAGCGTCCGGCTTATGGAACCTTTTCCACTCCACCTCAAAATAGTTTGAAAGCCTGTGATAATCGTTGTTGACCACCTTGCCCGTCTTAAGGTCGATGACCGCCGGAACGGTCGCCCTGCCCTTGTAATCGGGGTCGGTGGCAAGATATACATCGTCGAGGCTCTCGACCCCGAGGACGGGATCGACCCCGCCCTCGTAATCGGAGAATATCCAGCCCCGCTCTGTCCTTATGGGATAGGTCACTCCTGTGCTGATGACCTCGTCCAGCCCCAGAAGAGCCAGAACTATCCGCTGCCTGTGAGCCCAAGGGCATACGGGCGATACTATCAGCCTGTATCTTCCCGCCTCAACCGGCAGCCTGCCCTCACCCTCCCCGAAGGGCGCAGTGAAAAGGTTCTGCTGTCTGTGAAAGGCTCCTGTCTGCTTGTCGATCTCCGCGCCAAGCTGGTTTTCAAGATATCTGCTGTTGTCAGACATAGGGCTCACCTCAATTTATGGTCTTTTCATACTGTGAAGCATCGGGAGCGGTATCAAAGCCGAACACCTCGTTGCCGTACTTGGTAAGGGTGCCGTCCTCTCTCAGCTGCTTCAGAACTGCATTGATCTCCTGACGGAGAGCGTCGTTCTCCTTGGCGAAGAGGTAATAAGTCCAGGAGTTGTCTGCGATAGTCCTTGCCTCCTCCTCGGGAACATCCACAGCGGTCAGACCGTAGCTGTAGTTCTTCTCGTACTCAACGGCCATTGCTTTATCCATGATAGTGAACTCAACTGTTCCGTCATAGACCTCCTGTGCGATGTTGGTGCCGGACTCAACATATTCCACCTTGATAGCCTTGTCGGGATTCTTCTCGTTCCAAGCCTCGATAGCGTTTGTCACAGAGATGCCGGCTGTGCCGTGGAAGCTCTTGCCTGCCGCATCCTCAAAGGACTTGACAGAGCCGTCCTTGGTAAGGAACACATAGCTTACTGTGTCATAGGGGAAGGAGTAGAGATAGGTCTCGGCTCTTTCCGCATTATAGGAGAAGTTGTTTACTCCGATATCGTAAAGCCCCGACTGAACGCCTGTGAACACCGAGCCGATATCGGTAACTACTGTTTCCAGCTTGTACTGGGGAAGCCTGTTGAATACCTCGTTCAGCACCTTGAAGTCGTAGCCGGTGACTGTGCCGTCCTCCTCGACTACGATATAGGGCGAGGGAGAGCCCATTGTGGCTGCCTTGATCGTCTTGACCTCGGCGGGCTCGGCAGTGCTGTCGGCAGTGCTTTCGGCTGTGCTTTCGGCGGCGCTGTCAGCTGTGCTTTCGGCGGCACTGTCTGCGGTCTTGGCGGCATCGGCAGTGCTGCTGTCAGAGGCGCTGCTGCCGGAGGAGCCGCAGCCTGCAAGCAGAAGTGTCAGAGCGGATAAAGCGGATAAAATTACTGATCTTTTTTTCATGGTGATTAACTCCTTTAAATTCATATAGTGTATTCTGGCTGTTTGAGCAGGTGCATCTTCGCAAAGAAGTCCTTTGCACGCTGGCTCCGGGGATTGTCGAACACCTCTCGGGGTGTGCCGTCCTCGACTATTTTACCGCCGTCGAGGAATATAACGCGGGTCGCCACCTTGCGGACGAAATTCATCTCGTGGGAAACGAGCATCATCGTAAAGCCCTGTGAGGCTATGTCTTTGATAGTCTCCAGCACCTCGCCCACCAGCTCGGGGTCGAGGGCAGAGGTGGGTTCATCCAGCAGGAGCAGCTTCGGCTTCATCGCAAGGGCTCTTGCGATCGCCACTCTCTGCTGCTGTCCGCCGGAAAGATGCTTGGGATAATGCCCGCTCCATTCAGTCATTCCAACACGTTCAAGCTCGCCTGCGGCAAGCATTCGTGCTTCCTCCTTTGGCATTTTCTGAACGGTGACCAGCCCCTCCATTACATTTTCAAGAGCTGTCTTCCGCTCAAAGAGATTGAAGCGCTGAAAGACCATTCCTGTCTGCCGCCGAAGCTCAAGCGTCTGGCGGCGGTCGTGTGCCGACAGCGAATATGCTGTGCCGTCAACGGTTATCTCCCCCTCCTCGGGGGTCTCGAGCAGGTTGATACATCGCAGCAGCGTGCTTTTTCCTGTGCCGGAGGGGCCGATTATGCCTACCACATCTCCCTCGTTTATATCAAGGTCGATGCCGTCCAGCACTGTATTATTGCGAAAACGCTTTTTCAGGTTTCTTATTTGTATCATACCTTGTTTCCGCCTCCCTTGCGTATGCCTTTGCCTTGTCCTTGACCTCCTCGGAGGCCTCGGCGTTCTTGTCGATCTGCTCCGGAAGCTCAAGGCGCTTCTCAACGAATTTGAGCAGCCGCTCTACTATGATCGTCACTGCCCAATAGATTATAGCCAGTGAAACATATACCTCGAAATATCTGTAGTTCCTGCCGCCGAGGATCTTGCCCTGCGCCGTCATTTCGACCACCGCACAGGTGAAGGCCAGCGAGGTGCCCTTGATAAGTCCGATGAATGAATTTCCCAGTCCCGGGAGAGCCACAGTCATAGCCTCCGGCAGGATGATCCTTCTTAGCGCTTGGGGATAGGTCATCCCGACTGCGCTGGCGGCCTCGATCTGTCCTCTGTCAACGGAGCTTAGTGCCGCCCTTATCGTCTCGGCGTTGTAGGCTGACTCGTTGAAGCCCATTGCGAACACCGCACAGGCGAAGCCGGGAAATGCCGAGATGTCAAAATCCGTACCGAAATGCAGGTTCATATATTTCAGCAGCATCGGTATCCCGAAGTAGGCTATATAAAGCTGGACGATCGCGGGGGTGCCTCTTATTATTGAAATGTAAAAGGCTGCGATCTGCCTGAGCACCGGTATCCTCTTTATCCTTATAACGGCTAACAGCAGTCCGACCGCCAGGCCTATCATCATCGACAGCACCGCCAGCTCAAGGGTTATGGGAAGATATTTCAGCAGCTCGGGCAGCTGCCGTCCCACCAGCCCGAAATCGAACAGGTTCGTCTCTGCAAACAGCTGCATCGTATTCAGCTCCTTTCAAATCATACTAAGTTGATATGTTTAGTTGGTATGCTTCGATTATACAGCATCAAAGCGGATTTGTAAACACACTAAAAGTTAAGGCATCTTAACTTAAGGTTAAATCAGCGCTCTCTTCCTCCGGCCGGCGGCCTCTGCGGGGAGGACATTGGGCTTTCTTTTGTGTATATTGTCCAAATGCGGCAGCCGAAAAATGAAAAGTTTTCTAATTTCACGGCTGCAAGCAATTTCCGGCGTTCATACTCTTGACAAATACTGTATCAGAAGCTATAATAAATTGAGCAGGAAATTTATTCCTGCCGCTGGATCCTGTACCGAGGTGATAAACGCTATGACACTTAGACAGCTGGAATATTTACTTGAGGTTAACGCAAAAGGCACCGTCACTGCCGCCGCCGAAGCTCTCGGCATCTCTCCCGCGGCGCTTAGCAAATCCGTTTCCGAGCTGGAGGCGGAGCTTGGCCTTTCGGTTTTTGAGCGCACCAACAAGGGCAGCCGCCCCACCGAGAACGGCATCCACATCTTAGCGCTGGCAAGGGAGATAATGCAGAAATGCGACGAGCTGCGGCAGGTTGGCACCGCCGGGAAGCGCCCTCTCAAGTTGGTGACCTATTCACAGTTCTCCTCCGATCTGCTGATAAGCTCGGCGGCAGATCTGATCTCTGCCAGCAATGTGGAGCTTTCGCAGAAAAGCGTTTCCGAATACCCCTCGCCTGTAGAGGCGATCTCTGACGAGTTGAGCCGCGGGGAAAGCGATGCGGCTGTTATCAGCCTTACGCCCGGCACCTGCTCGCTGCTTGAGCGCAAGCTGACCGTTCAAGTGCTGGAGCGGAGCTTTGTCTGCGCTATGGTGTCAGCCAATTCAGAGCTTGCCAATAAGAGCTATCTCTCGCCGGAGATGCTGAAAAACGTCTTCTTCATCCCCGGGACGGACAGATACTTTGAGGACGAAATGGACTCCGTTCTTGCTCCCTTCAAGCTGAACCGCTATCCCCTTTCCACCGACAGCCAGTCGGTCATCGGCGAGATAGTCAGCTCCGGCGTTGCCGCAAGGCTCTGCTCCGAACAGCGGGGACGCATCGACTCCTTTATCCGTCAAGGCAGTCTTAAAATGATACCTATCCTCAAAAACGGCCGCTACATCGACATGAACTACGTCTGCGCCTATGCTCCGGAAAACCCCTACCGCGCGGGCATAGAGCTGTTTACCGAAAAGCTTTCGGAGCGGTTCAGATAAGAAAACAGCCGGCAATGTGCGACACGCCGGCTGTTTTCAATGCACAATACACAATGCTCTTTTTGCAAACTCTCTGCAGCGCCCGAATGGGCACTCCTTCATTGTCCATTATCAACTATCCATTATCAATCGTCAACTGTCAATTACAGTTCGGTTTCATTTCTGTATATGACCCTGTCGATAACTCCACCGCACAGCACGCAGCCGCTGCTGTCGTACAGCACTGCCGACTGCCCCGGAGCTGCCGCCCGGACAGGCTCTGCAAAGTTCAGCTCCATTCTGTTTTCATCAAGCATCTTGACCTCGGCCGTTGCTCCGGGATGCTGGTATCTTATCTTGACCGTCCCGGCGGCAGTCTCCCCCGCTGAAAGGGGCGGGATGCCCATGAAGCTTAGATCTCTGCATATGATACGGCCCGAATACAGCCGGCCTTCCTCCGCGACTGTGACGGTGTTGGCAAGGGGGTCTATCTCCCGGACATATACCGGTCGCCCCAGCGCCAGTCCGAGACCCTTTCTCTGCCCCACCGTATAGCGGTGGATGCCGCTGTGCTGTCCAACGGTGCGGCCGTCAGCATCCAAAAAAGCCCCCGCCGGCGGAACAGCCTCTGCGTTGTCCTCGATAAAATCGCTGTAGCTGCCCTCCGGGACAAAGCAAAGCTCCTGCGACTCCGGCTTGTCAAATACCGGCAGTCCCGCCGATGCCGCCAGCCGTCGCACCTGCTCCTTAGTCAGCCCGCCCAGCGGAAAGAGCGTCCGCGAAAGCTGCCGCTGCGTCAGCCTGTAAAGCATATAGGACTGATCCTTGGCTGCGTTATCGGCAGTCATTACTGCAAGACGGCCGTTTTCAAGCCGCAGGATGCGGGCATAATGCCCCGTTGCCACAAGCTCCGCGCCGAACCTGTCGGCAGCCTCCAGCAGCTTGTCCCATTTTATATGCCTGTTGCAGAAAACGCAGGGCGAGGGGGTAGTCCCGGCAAGATAGTCTCTGACAAAGGGCTCGGTGACATACCGTCGGAAATCTGACATACAGTTGATGACATAGTATGGTATGCCCAGTCTGCCGGCGGTCTCCGCCGCATCCTCCGTCTCGCAGCAGCGGCTGTTCCTGCCGTCGGCGCCGACCCATGTTTTAAGGGTGACACCGATGACGTCATAGCCCGCCAGCTTCAGCAGATATGCGCATACAGCGCTGTCCACTCCCCCCGACATCCCCACGACTGCCCGCTTCATGCTATCTTACCTCCGGCCCTCTGAACATTATGCGGTAGGGGTTTCTGTCGCTGTCAAGCTCACGGAAGGCCTGCTCCCGCTCCTTTACAATATCTATCGACGAGGCGACGGCCTCCCTCCCGGAAAGCTCCGCTTCATACCTTGCTATGTTCGGATAGTCAAAGCTTTTTGCGAAGTTCAGCTTGTACAGATAGTAATAGATATGGTCGTGGCGCAGCAGCGTCTGATACAGCAGCTTATCGGCCTCCGTGACCTCTCCGCCCAGCAGAAAGCGTTGCTTGGCCAAGCGCCTGTCCAGCTCTGAAAGAGCGTCCTCCTCTTGATGCGCCCAGCGTTCAAGCTCCGTCTGGAACGTCGCCTCCGACGCTCTTTCTATCGGTTTGAGCAGGGCGTAGTCCAGATATTCAAGCTCTGTCTTTACATCCTTATGGGCAAACAGCGGACGATGCTCCGGCTCGCGGGTGAACTTGTTTTCCGGGTCGGCAGAAAGCGCCTCTCTGCCTGCGGGGAGCAGCAGCGCCCTGTTGTCGGGGCCTGTTCCCAGCAGTCCGCGGACGTTTCCCAGCTTCGCCCGCATATGGGGCGAAAGCTGATAGTGCTTCTTTATCCACTCCAGCTTAGTGTATTCGTAAAAGCCCGGGGTCTGATAAACGTCCCTTGTATAGCCCCAGAGACTGGGATAGTCCTCGAGGCGCTTTTGGTTCACGCCGAACACCAGATGATAGTTGATGTGAAAACGTATCAGCGCCACGAAAAGGTGGATGTCCGAAAGGGTGATATAGTCGCCGTTGACGAACCGCCTGCCGGCAAGATGCTCCTCCAGCGTATCAAGGGACGCAAAATAGCTTTCAAAGGCTTCGTCATAGGTCTGCTGATCTCTGGCAAAGCCGCAGCCGTAGGCGTTGACCTCCCTGTTGATATAATCGCTCCACCTGTCTATCTCGCCGCGGAGAGCCTCGGGATAAAGGTCGGGGGCATTCTCGCGGTGGAACTCCCTCCAGTCGGTGACAAAGTATTTCGGTATATTTACCGGGTCATTCTGCACCACTCTGCCGCTTGGCACATCAACTATCGCCGGAACGGTGGAGCGGCCTGTAAAGCCCGGGTCGCCCTTGAGATAAGCGTCGTCAAGGTAGTGTATTTTAAGCACGGGATCAACCTCGCCGATATCCTCGGAAAACACCCACCCCCGGGGGTCGCGCAGAACGCCGCATTCTCCGATGCTGATGACCCTGTCAAGCCCCAGCAGCCGCAGAGTGATGACCGCCTTGTTTGAGTGGGGGCAGCCGGGCATCCAGATAAGGCGGTATCTGTCCGCCTCAACAGGCAGCCTGTCCCCGCCCCTGCCGAACAGTTTGTCAAAGACGAACCTGCGCTGGTCTATCTTTCCGGTAGTCTTGTTTATCTGCCGCTTGAAGGTGCTTTCAAACAGCGCCACGCTCTGAAACGGTACTATATATGACATATTGATCTCTCTCCTTTTTTGAATCATTCGATCCCAAGTTCGATATGCATTGCTGTGAACAATGCACAATGCGCCCTGCGGGCGCTCCTTCATTATCAACTGTCCATTATCAACTATTAAGGCAACACCGCACGACCCGCGGCTAACGCCTCTGCACATCATCTGCTTGCCAGCTTTCCGTCATGATTACCAACGTCATCAAAGATGACGTCAATTCTCCTTGACGTTGCGCAAAGCGAAGCACACTTCGCTCGC
>JAFSSS010000049.1 GCA_017450925.1 Ruminococcus sp.
GACCCGCGGCTAACGCCTCTGCACATCATCTGCTTGCCAGCTTTCCGTCATATTACCCAAATTCTCCTTGACGTTGCGCAAAGCGAAGCACACTTCGCTCGCAAGCCTGCGTCGAATTTAGGCAATCTGACGAAAAGCTGTGCCTCAACGCCAGTTGAGGCTGCGCATACTGATGCACAGGGGTCGTGCGGTGTTGCCTTAATATTATATCACATTGCAGGAGAATAGTCAAACATAATGGAACTGTCCAAAAAAATGTATTGACAAAAGCTGTATAAATGGTATAATAACATAAACAGGACAACCGGCTAAGGGGAGGGAAATGCGTGAAGAGAGTTATTCTTGCCGCATTGGCGGCGGGCTTTATGCTTGCGGGCGGAGCCTGCGCTTTGCCCTTTGCCGACGGAACGGAGCCGGCGGGGAGTGAGGGAACGGTCACCGTTATCTCTGCGGAGGAGCCTGCTCCGGCGGATGATGAAAGCCGGGGCGAGTATGTGTTCTCAATGCCGGAATACACGGGAGAGGACGTTATCACCCTCAACGGCGGAATGCCCTGCTTTACCGACGGGGATGCAGCTGCCCCGGAGGGAGTGGTGTTCAGCGGGCTTGACAGCCTCGGGCGGTGCGGCGCGGCCTTTGCCCGGATAGGCAGGCAGCTTCTGCCTCGGGAGGAGCGGGAGCCTATCGGCACTGTGAAGCCTGCCGGCTGGCAGACAGTGAAATACCGTAACGTGGACGGGAAGTATCTTTACAACCGCTGTCACCTTATCGCCTTTGAGCTTTGCGGAGTGAATGCAGATGAACGCAACCTTATCACCGGGACGCGCTGGCTGAACGTAGAGGGGATGCTGTCGTCTGAAAACCTTATCCGCAGCTTTGTGGAGGAAAAGGGCGGCAGTGTGCTTTACCGGGTAACGCCCCGGTATTCGGGGGAGGAGCTTCTTGCCCGGGGAGTTGAGATAGAGGCGCTTTCTGACGGGGACGGCGGGCAGGGCGTATGTCTCCACCTTTTCTGCTTCAACGTCCAGCCGGGGATAGTCATCGACTATCTCACCGGGGAAAGCTATCCGCTCGACCCGGAGAACGAGTGGACGGAGGAAGGCTCCTCTGCGGCGGACGACAGCCATGAGCCTTATACTCCGCCGGAGGGCGTGACCTATATCGTCAACGCCGGCTCTCACAGGTTTCATCTGCCGGAATGCAAGGGCGTACAGGACATGAAGCCCTCGAACCGCCGGGAGTTCTACGGCAGCCGTGAGGAGCTGATCGAGCTGGGGTTTTCTCCCTGCGGGAGCTGCAAGCCGTGAGGCGGTACTGTATTGCGAAAAGTTCATGTGAACCTGTTTTCCGTTTTGATTTCGGTGAACAGGTTCACTTAACTTTAAGCAATGTTCGCTTTATTGCAAAAACCGGTGCCCCGCAAAATGCTGGGACGTTAATCATTTGTCCAAAAATTGTTGGGGAAAGGCTAAAAATAGGTAAAAAATATTGACATACACAAGAAAATATAATATAATATAGGTGCAGCCTTGAGAAAGCTGCGGTATAAAGGCAAAACCGCACAGACTGCGCGGTTTTGCCCCAAAGGAAAGGGGAATGTGAGATGAAAAGGATCATGAACAGACCTGCCGCCCTCGTCCGCGGTGAGGCGGATCACGAGCTGCTGCAGTTTTTCCTCGGATTTATCATGCTTGGAGGCGGGATCTTCTGGGCGATGAATATGTTCCAGGTAAGCTGGAGCTTCGGCTGGCGTATCGGCAGCTGGAACATGACCGCCGGCGTAATGCTGGTGCCGCTGCTTATCGGTATCTTCCTGCTGTTCCTGCTGGAGAAGAAGGTCATCGGGGGAGCGATAACGGCTCTCGGTGTGGTCATAATCATAATCGCTATGATAAACTCGGTCGAGTTCCATGCGAGAAGCGCTTCTATGTGGGTGTATGTGCTGATGTTCGGCTTGATATTTGCGGGAGCGGGTCTTGTGGCAAAGGTGCTTTTCCAGAAAAAGCCCAAGAATCATGACGATAACGACAGCAAATAAGATATGAATTTTTTTACTGTAGGATTTCTGCTCGCTAATCTGCAGCTTGATCTCGGACTGTGGGTCGGCTATGCGATCAAGCTGGCAGGAGGGCTTTTCATGCTGGGGGGCATTGCCGAAATGTCCTATGTTGATGAGGGCGTGAAAGGCTGCAGGCCGTTGGCGGCGGCATTTACTGTGCTGTGTGCAGGTGTTGCGGCAGCGCTGGCACTGGCCGATCTTCCGAAGGAGAGCAGTGCGCTCAAAAGCATCAGCATAGTCAGCGGGGTCGTTACGACCGCGGGGGCAGGGCTGTTTTTCATGAAGCTGCTGAAGCTTCTGCGGGAGAAGCCGGACATAGCCGCAAACGTCCCGGAGGTGGGACGTGCCTCGGCAAGATATGTGAGGATGCTGATAGTGCTGGCAGTCGTGCTGGCAGCCGACGGCATCAACCGCTTTACGGGAGGAACGGCGGCAGCTGATGTTACCGGGGTGATAATGTATTTTACGAAGATAGTGTCGTATGTTTACCTCGTTCTCTGCACGCTGGACTTCAACAGGCTCAGGGTAAGCTTCAATTCGGCGCACCCCGTCGAATAAGACAGTAACCAAACGGGAGGTTCCCGGAAAACATATTATTCATTTTACTTACAGGAGGAAACTATTATGGCAATTTTTCAGAGAATCGGAGACATTCTGAAGGCTAACATCAACGATCTGCTGGACAAGTGCGAAGACCCGGAGAAGATGGTCAAGCAGATCATCATTGATATGGAAAAGGAGCTGGAGAAGTGTACAAACGCTCTCGGCCAGGCTATGGGCTCACAGAGACAGCTGGGCAAGCAGCTCGAGAAGGCCAAGGCAGAGTCCGCTTCCTGGGAGAACAAGGCAAAGGCTGCTCTGCAGCAGGGCAACCAGGATCTGGCTAAAATGGCTCTGCAGAGAAAGGTCAACGCTGACGAGCAGGTAGAGCAGTATCAGCAGATGTATGATACCGCTACCGCTCAGGTGAACACTATCAGAGGACAGGTCGATGCTCTGAAGATGAAGCTGGACGAGGCAAGAAGCCGTCAGTCCATGCTTATCGCACGTTCCAAAATGGCAGATGCACAGAAGAACATGGCAAAGACCCTCGGCAACATGGACTCCTCCTCCGCTTTCAACAAGCTGGATAAAATGGAGGAGAAGATCGAGGCCAAGGAGGCACAGGCAGAGGCATTCTCCGATCTTGCCGGCACAGCAAACGAGCCCGATCCCTTTGCACAGCTCGAGCAGGATTCTGCTGTTGATGCAGAAATGGCAAGACTTATGGCAGAGTTGGGTCAGACCTCTGCAGACGGCAGCAACCAGTAAGACTTAAAAAATGTAAATTTGCGGAAAACAGTATCCCGCCCGAGGGCGGAGATACCGTTTTTCCGTGTTTAGGTAAACAGACCGGGAAGGCAGAATATGATTGCATTGATTATTATCGGGGTAGTGCTGGTAGGCGTGGGCGTCTATCTGACAGTATTCCAGAGAGCCAAGAGCGCTAATGTTGCTCTTGAGATACAGGCACAGCCCACCAAGACCTTTGAGGAGGTCAAGGAGGCGCTGGAGGCTATGCAGGAGTATAACCCCAACTACCGCGAGCTGGTGGAGGTCAAGGGCTTTGCGACCACCAACGAAACGGTAAGGACACCCTATACCAACAAGCAGGTGGCTTTCTATACCGCTGAGACGATCCAGGTCAGCGAGACTACCGAGGAGTACAGGGATTCACAGGGCGACCGCAAGATCAGAACCACCAAGCATGAGGACAGGATGAGCTCCGAGGAGTCAAGCGCCGAGCTGCTGCTGAAGGACAATGCCGGAAACGAGATCGTTATCGAGACAAACGGCATTGCAAGCAAGCTGGATCTTATCAAGACCCATGACCACCTTGAGACCACCAATCCCTACGGCACGAACTACAAGAACGACCCGTTCAGAAGATACAGCGTGTATAATGTGCCGAGATACGGCACCGGTCACAGGATCATCGGCTATAAGCAGGTGGAGAAGACTCTTCCTCTCGGGGGAGCGCTCTATGTGCTGGGCGAGGCCTATATGCTGGCCAACAGGATCTGGATAGGGCCGCCGAAGGACAAGAAACAGCCCTTTATCGTCACCACCAAGTCCGAGGAGCAGATGCTCAAGGACACGCAAAGCTCCCAGACCACCTCTACAGTGGGCGGGATAATCTGCGCGATGCTGGGACTGGCGCTGTTTATCATCGGTATTGTAAAGAAATAAGTGTTTATAGCTGCTGCGGGCTGTTTTTGCCTGCAGCAGTTACATTGCTTTATTGATGTATAATTGACAGTTGACAGCCGACGGCTTTCGGAGGCTGCCGTCTGTTGTCAACTGTTAAGGCAACACCGCACGACCCCTTTGCATCAGTATGCGCAACCTCAACTGGCGTTGAGGCACAGATTTTCGTCAGATTGCTTAAATTCGACGCAGGCTTGCGAGCGAAGTGTGCTTCGCTTTGCGCAACGTCAAGGAGAATTTGGGCAATATGACGGAAAGCTGGCAAGCAGATGATGTGCAGAGGCGTTAGCCGCGGGTCGTGCGGTGCTGCCTTAATTATATTCCGACAAAAGGGAGACATTTATGATTTCAATTATAATCCCCAGCTATAACGAGGAGGGGAATGTTTCACATACGGCCGAGGTCGTAAGGAAGATAATGGAGAAGAACAACATCCCCTATGAGCTGGTGTTTGTAAACGACGGCTCCTCCGACGGAACGTGGGAGCGGCTGGAGGCTATGGCAAGGGCTGACGAGAGGATAGTCGCGGTGAATTTCAGCCGGAACTTCGGCAAGGAGAGCGCTATCTTCGCGGGACTGGAGACCGCCCGGGGCGATGCCTGTGTGCTTATGGACTGCGATCTGCAGCACCCGCCGGAGACTATAGTGGAGATGTATAAGATCTGGAAGAACAACGATGTCGATATCGTTGAGGGCAGAAAGGCTGACAGAGGCAAGGAAAACAAGGCCTACAGGGGCTTTTCGCTGCTGTTCTACAAGCTGATAAAGAAGGCCTCGGGGCTGGATATGGACGCCGCCTCGGACTTCAAGCTGCTGGACAGGAGAGCGGTGGATGCTCTGCTTAGGATGCCGGAGAGGCTGACGTTTTTCAGAGCTATGAGCTCCTGGGTCGGCTTCAAAACAGAAAAGGTGTTCTTTGAGGTGCAGGAGCGCGAGGTGGGGGAGTCGAAGTGGACGACCCGCAGCCTTATAAAGTTTGCGATAAACAACATCACGTCCTTTACCTCGGCGCCGATGCAGATCGTTACCGTGTGCGGGATACTTACCTTCATCGTTTCGCTGATAATGGGTATATCTACCATTGTGCAGAAGATACTCGGAGAGAGCGATGCGGGCTTCCCGACGGTCATCGTGCTGCAGCTGCTGACCTCGAGCATAATAATGTTCAGCCTTGGAATAATCGGCTTTTATATATCAAAAATATATGAGGAGATCAAAAACCGTCCCAGATATATTATCCGGGATATCGTCCGAAAAAATGACGAAGGAGAATCTAAGTGAGCGGATCCGCAAATTCTGAAAAGCTCCCGGTAATGACCCGGTTCAGACTGCAGTGCCTGCGCTTTTGGCACTGGAGCAAGAGCATTTACTTTCTGGTATTCTTTGTGCCGGTGCTGGTGATGTATATTGCTTACGCCCTGTTCGGGGTACACCCATACGGGGATAATTCCGCACTGGTGCTGGATCTGAACGGGCAGTATGTTTATTACTACGAAGCGCTGCACGACGTTTTTCACGGTGACGGCAGTATGCTTTATGACTGGTCGAGGAACCTTTCGGGCGAGATGTTCGGCATATTTGCCTATTATCTTGCCAGCCCATTTATGCTCGTTATATGCCTGTTCCCGAGAACGGCGATGTGCGGGGCGATAGAAACGATGCAGCTGCTGAAGATAGGCACAGCGGCTGTGACCTTTGTGTTCTTCCTGCGCAAGAGGTCGAAGCCCTCAAGGAAGTCGCAGATGATATTCGGGTGCAGCTATGCGCTGATGAGCTACATGATAGTTCAGCTGATGAACCCCATGTGGCTGGACGGTGTGATCTATCTGCCGCTTATCTGCTGGGGCGTTCACCGGCTTATAGACGAGGGCAAAATGGTCAGCTACATCGTGCCGCTGGCGCTGATGTTCATGGCGCATTTCTATATCGGATACATGATCGGGCTTTTCACCGTTCTGTATTTTATCTACGTCTGCTTATCGAAGGAGGGCAGGATACTGCCGAGGCATTTCCTGCTTAGGGTGCTGCAGGCGATAGTGGGAACGGTCATTGCGATCATGTGTGCGGCGATAGTGCTGATACCTGTGTATAACTCGCTGAAGCTGGGCAAGCTGGAGTTTTCGCAGCCCGACTGGAATCTGGCGACGCAGTTCGATTTTCTTACCTTTATCACGAAGCTGTTCCCCATGAGCTATGACACGGTGAACGTTGAGGGGCTTCCCATGGTTTACTGCGGATGCCTTACGCTGATACTGGTGCCGCTGTTCTTCATGAACACGAAGATCGGCATAAAGGAAAAGGTGAGCAAGGGTCTGCTGGCGATGATACTGCTGGTATGTATGTACATCAAGCCGGTGGATACTGTTTGGCACGGCTTTCAGGTGCCGAACTGGCTGAACAACAGGTATTCCTTCTGCTTCTGCTTTATACTGCTGCTAATGGCCTACCGCGCCTTCGAGAACCGTGACGGCTTTACGGTCAAGGAAACGGGCGGGGTCATATTCGGGCTTTTCGTGTTTCTGATCTGGTGCGAAAGGGAGCAGTACGCTCACTTCACGATCTTTGAGGGCAGGACAAAGAATAACGAGACCCACGGTGTTATACAAGGCATCTGGTTTTCGGCGATCGCGATAGGGATATATTTCCTGCTGGTGTATCTGCTGAAGCAGCACGGGACAAAAAAGGTGGTGGCGGCGGCGGTGTGCGCCGTTGTTCCGCTGGAGTTCCTTGTGAACAGTATGGACACTCTCCATAAGATAGACGTTGACGTGGCCTACAGCCGCTACAGCTCCTACGAGCCCTATATGAGCGATACGAGGGATGCGGTGGAAAATCTGAAAAGCTTTGACAAGGATCCCTTCTACCGGGTGGAATCCACGTTCCACAGGACGGTGAACGATCCTATCGGCACGAATTACAGCGGCGTTACTCACTCCAGCTCCACCATGAACTCGCCGGTGCTGACAATGCTTTATCAGCTGGGCTATGCCTACGGCGGACACTATACCAAGTATGACGGCGAGACCCTGCTGACCGACTCTATCTTCGGCATCAGATACATCATGGACAAGCAGGATTACGACAACTCGAACCGCTACAACGACTGCCGCTCGGCGGTGCCGGAGGAATATCCGCTGGCGACCCACATCTACGAGCAGGCGGCAAGGTATATGTTCTTCAAGAACCCCTATGCACTAAGCCTCGGGACTGTGTCCTCGAAGGACATTCTGGATGTTAAGCTGATAGACACCGATCCCTTCTACAATCAGAACCGCATATATAACGCCCTGCTGGAGGAAAACAGCATGACGAACTTCTTTACCCGCGTGCGCCCCTATATGACGGCGGATGAAAATCTGGCGCGGGTGGGTCTGACTGACGGGCATACCAAGTATTATTACAAGGACGAGAGCAAGCCGGAATGCCACATCGACTATCTTGTCAGAATGGACAAGGACTCCTATCTGTATATGTTCCTGCCGAGCATACACAAGCACAACTGCAATATCTGGTATCAGCCGGAGGACGAGTATGTGGAGGGCGCTAACAATATGTCGCAGGCGGGGCAGTTCTTTGTCGGTGACAACTATTCGATAATCAACATCGGCAAGTTCCGCAAGGGACAGAAAATACGCATCCGCGTGACTATCGCCAATGATGAGAAGGAAGGTGTTTGGAGCGACGAGCTGTTCTATACGGTGGATATGGACGCCTTCACACAGGCGGCGGCAAAGCTGCAGCAGCGGGGCTGGAACCTCACCAAGCATGAGGACACCTGCGTTGAGGGCACCTGCTACGCCGAGGAGGGGCAGTATCTGTTTACGACAATCCCCTATGAAAACGGCTGGACTGTGACCGTCAACGGCAAGGAAGTAAAGCCGGAGCTTTCTATGGAAACGCTTATGACGATACCTCTCGAGCCGGGAGAGAATACTGTCGTAATGGAGTTCCGGCCGCATTATCTTAGCCTGGCAATTATTGTTTCGATAGGCGGTTTGCTGCTGCTGGGACTGGTGATATTTGTGCAGTACAAGAACGGCAGGCTGGTGAGACGGCTGTTTGTAAAGGCGGAATACCGCGGTGATGAGGACAGCGAGGACAATGCTGAAGAGGAGCCGGCTCCGGCACCTGTGATACCGGATGAGGAAGAGGTCAAGCCGCCGGCGGAAGCCGAGAAGCCTTCCGAAAAGGAGAAAGCCTCTCCGCACAAGCAACGGAAAAACAGCAAAAACAGGTCTGACAAAAGAAAACGGTAAATAATAAAAAAGAATAAACAAGGTATGAGCGTCCGCTAAGCGGACACCTTGTTTATTCTTTATTCTTTTAGCGGCGGCGAAGAAAAGCCGGTTTTACAGCAGTTGTTTTCCCGCCGCCGCGATAAGCCCGCAGATTTAACAGAATTTTTTATAATTAGCTCTTGCTTATTGCGAAAAATATGATATAATATACTTATATCAGTGTGACATAAAATTTGATAAATATTTTTACTTATGAGGTGATCTTATGACAGAAATGGAACTCTATAAGCTGTGGTGCGAAAAGGCTGTGGATGATCCCGATCTTCAGACCGAGCTTAAAGCTATCGAGGGCGATGAGGAGGCTATCAAGGACAGGTTCTACCGCGATCTTGAATTCGGCACCGGCGGTCTGCGGGGAGTTATCGGCGCGGGTGCCTTCAGACTCAACGTTTATACTATCAGACGTGCCACACAGGGTCTTGCCGACTATGTGAACGAAACATTTAAGGACGCTGCTGTTGCTATCAGCTATGACAGCCGCATCAAGTCGGACGTGTTCGCCAAGGAGGCTGCGGCGGTGCTGGCTGCCAACGGCATCAAGGCTTATATCTATTCTGAGCTTATGCCTACTCCCTGCCTTTCATGGGCGGTAAGAGAGCTGGGCTGCAAGGCGGGCATAATGGTTACTGCATCCCATAACCCCGCAAAGTACAATGGCTATAAGGTCTATGGTGAGGACGGCTGTCAGATCACTCTCGACGCTGCAAACACCGTTATCGGAAAGATAAATGCCGTGCCTATGTTCGGCGGCGCTAAGGTCATGGGGTTTGAGGACGCTCTTGCACAGGGGAAGATCGAGTACATCAAGCAGGAGGTCATCGACAAGTATCTTGACAAGGTGGCTGAACAGGGAATACATACCGACCTTGTGGCTGACAGCGGTCTTAAGGTCGTATATACTCCGCTTAACGGCACCGGCAACAAGCCTGTAAGGGCTATCCTTAAAAAGATCGGCATCAAGGAGGTCACCGTAGTTCCGGAGCAGGAGCTGCCGGACGGCAATTTCCCCACCTGCCCGTTCCCGAACCCGGAGATCAAGGAGGCGCTGGCTAAGGGGCTTGAGCTTTGCAAGACTGTAAAGCCCGACCTGCTGCTGGCTACCGACCCGGACTGCGACCGCGTGGGCATCGCTGTTCCCGACCCGGAGGGCAATTATGTGCTGTTCTCCGGCAACGAGGTGGGCGCTATGCTGCTGAAATACATTCTTCAGGAGAGAACGGCACTCGGCACCATGCCCAAAAACCCTGTGGCTGTAAAGACTATCGTTACCACTGACATCTGCAAGAAGATCGCAGCTGAATACGGCGTTGAATTGAGAGAGGTGCTCACCGGCTTCAAATTCATCGGCGAGCAGATCGGTTTCCTTGAGGCAAAGGGCGAGGAGGACCGATATGTATTCGGCTTCGAGGAGAGCTACGGCTATTTGGCCGGCTCTTATGTAAGAGACAAGGATGCTGTTGTGGCTTCTATGCTTATCTGTGAAATGGCTGCCTTCTACCGCACAAAGGGTGTTTCTCTGCTGCAGGCAAGAGAGGAAATGTATAAGCAGTACGGCAACTTCGTACACACCCAAAGCTCCTTCCAGTGCGAGGGCGCCAGCGGTATGGAGCGCATGAAGGAGATCATGGCAGGCCTTAGAAACGATCCTCCGAAGGCTATCGGCGGAAAGAAGACACTGTCTGTGGCTGACTATGCGGCTTCAGAGGAGGTTGATCTGGCAACCGGCGAAAAGACTGTTCTGACTCTGCCCAAGTCTGATGTTATCGCATACAAGCTGGAGGACGGCGCAAGCGTTATCATCCGCCCCTCCGGCACAGAGCCGAAGATCAAGGCATACTACACCACTATCGGCGCCGACAGGAACGAGGCCAAGGCTCTGGAGGAGACTATCTCCGCTGATTTCAAGAGCATACTCGGGTTCTGATATCTTAGATGAATGTGCAAAAAAAGGGTATTCCCCCACACCGGGGGAATACCCATTTTGCGTTGCGGACAGACCGTGCAGGGGTCCTTTTATTTATGATATGTGTATAAAACTTCCCGCAGAGGCTTTCCGCCGATGAGGTCATCCATAAAACTGTCAGAGAGAGCGAAGCCGTGTCTCTCGTAGAAACGCCTTGCCCGGCGGTTTTCCTCCAATACCCAGAGCAGGATGCGCTGAAAGCCCTGAGCGGTCAGTTCACCGATGCAGCGGTCAAGCAGCTGCCCGCCGAGACCTTTGCCCATATATTCCGGCAGAAAGTATATGGAAACTATCTCGCCCCAGTCCGGGAAGCTCTCCCAGCGTGAGGGGCATATGGCGGCGGTGCCGATGAGCCTGCCCTTGTCCAGCATAACAAGGCTTTGCAGTCCTGGGCGAGAGAGGCTGCCGGCCCAGCGGCCTTCGGGGATGCTGTCAAGGTAATTCTGCGGGATAATGCCCCGGTAGGCGTATTTCCAGCTTCGCTCATAAATGCTGCTCAGCTCCGCAAGGCTGTCCTCCGGGGTGATGTATCTGATCTCCAATGCCTATTCCTCCTTTGCGGGAGCATCCTCGCCGAGGTCATCCTCAAGGCGGGGAGTATCGGCGGTGAAGTCCGAGCGCAGAACGCGCAGGAGCAGGACAAGTCCCGCACAGGTGAGCAGTGCCGCCGTGACGGCGGGAAGGAAATAGTAAAGCTCGGCGGCGGCCTCGTCGAAGCGTATCATATAGGTCTCGGTGATATGCTTTCCGGCGGCAGCGGGGGCGGTATAGAGCCTGTTCTCTGCCGATGCGGTGATGATGCCCGATACCGAGGTCACAAGACTGACAAACGGCAGGACGGTCACGGCGAGGGCAAATCCAAAGCCGATGCGTCTGCGGCGGAAGCAGCAGCCGGTGATGACCAGCATCAGCACCGAGAAAACGAACAGCAGTATGTGCGTGCCGTAGGCGGAAAGGTAGGAGGCAAGTCCGCCGGAGCAGAAAAGCCCCAGCTCACTGTTCCAGCCGGCGCTGTGAGCGATGCGGGCGGTGGGCTCAAGTATTATCCCGAGAAAAGAAATAATGACGGCACCCACCGAGATGCCCACGGCAGCATAGCCGGCGTCTGCAAGACGCTTTCGGTCAAGTTTTCCGCTCATAGATACACCTCCGTCAACAGGGAAACTGATACTATCTGATTATACTACATTGCGGAGAAAATGTCAATCACGGCAGGGCGGGAAACTTAAACGTTATCGTAATTTCCGTGTAAGAATGAACCGTAAAAATGCTTGTATAGGTTAAAAATATTCTACAAAAAATCAGCAGTCCCCCCTTGTCAAGAGGGGAATTTTATGTTAGAATTATATTAGCTTGATGTGAGCATACGGCGCACAGGCGCCTAATAAATATCAAAGGAGAAGATAATATGCAGTACGGTTATTTTGACCTCGAAAACAAAGAGTATGTCATCACCCGTCCCGATACGCCTGCACCCTGGGCCAACTACCTCGGCTCGCCCGAGTACGGCGCTATCGTGTCCAACAATGCGGGAGGCTACAGCTTCGTGAAGAGCGGTGCCAACGGAAGGATCGCCCGCTATCGCTTCAACAGCAATATGGCACTTCCCGGCAGATACATCTACATCCGTGACAACGATGCCAATGATTACTGGTCTGCTTCATGGCAGCCGGTCGGCAAGCCGCTGGATCAGTACAAGAGCGAGTGTCACCACGGTACGGCCTACACCACTATCAAGGCCTGCTATTCCAAGATACACAGCGAGGTGACCTATTACGTTCCGCTGAACAAGACCTATGAGGTCTGGAGAGCAAAGCTGAAGAACAACTCCGATAAGTACCGCAGCCTGTCGCTGTTCGGCTTCATCGAGTTCACCAACGAGAACAACTACGAGCAGGATCAAGTAAACCTGCAGTACACCCTCTTCATCACCCGTACCAGCTTCGAGAACGGGAATATGATCGTTCAGCATATCAACGAGAACAGCGGCAAGGATCAGAACGGCTCCAACCACCGCGAGCGTTTCTTCGGTATGGTGGGCGCTCCCGTTTCCGCCTACAACGGCAGCCTTGACAGCTTTATAGGCTCCTACAGGACATATTCAAACCCTGTAGCCGTTGAGAGAGGCTTCTGCGACAACAAGTGCAACTACAACTCCAACGCCTGCGGCGCTCTGCAGAGCGAGATCATGCTGGCTCCCGGCGAGGAGGCTGAGGTAGTTTACATTCTCGGACAGAAGGATCCCATTACCGCAAAGGCTATCCTTGACGAATACAACAAGCCCGGCAAGGTAGATGCCGAGGTCAAGGAGCTTATCGACTACTGGCACGGCCAGCTGAATAACTTCCAGGTAGAGACTCCCTCTGCCGAGTTCAACAACATGGTGAACGTATGGAACGCTTATCAGTGCTTCATCACCTTTATCTGGTCGAGAGCCGCATCCTTTATTTACTGCGGCCTGAGAAACGGCTACGGCTACCGCGACACAGTACAGGACATTCAGGGCATCATCCACATCAATCCCGAGCTGGCAGCCGAGAAGATCAGGTTCATGCTTTCCGCACAGGTAAGCAACGGCGGCGGTCTGCCCCTTGTTAAGTTCGACCACAAGGCCGGCCACGAGACCTGCCCCGACGAGAACGACGAAAACAGCGTTTACGCCAAGGAGACAGGACACCCCTCCTACAGAGCGGACGATGCTCTCTGGCTGTTCCCGACTATCGTTAAGTACATCGGTGAGACCGGCAACAAGGCATTCCTTGACGAGGTCATCGTATATGCTGAGGAGGGCGGCGGAGAGGCTACCGTTTACGAGCATCTGAAGAACGCTATCCGCTTCTCGCAGGAAAGACTGGGCGCTCACAAGATGCCCGCAGGTCTCCACGCTGACTGGAACGACTGCCTGAGAATGGGCAAGAAGGGCGAAAGCACCTTCGTTGCATTCCAGCTCTATTATGCTATGAGCGTTATGAAGGACTACGCCAAGGAGCGCAATGACGCTGAATATATCGCATATCTTGACGAGGCACAGGCAGAGCTTGGCAAGAGCCTTGCAGCCTGCTGGGACGAGGACAGATTTATCCGCGGCATTCGCGAGGACGGAGTTGTTGTAGGCGCAAAGAAGGATCCCGAGGCCAATATGTGGCTCAATCCGCAGAGCTGGGCTGTCATCTCCGGCTTTGCCTCGAAGGAGCAGGGCGAGACCGCTATGGAGAGCGTTCACGAGATACTGAACACTCCCTACGGCGTAAAGCTGCTGGAGCCCCCTTATGTTGACCACTATTTCGACGGTGCGCTGATGCACATTTTCAACCCCGACACCAAGGAGAACGGCGGTATTTTCTCGCAGACACAGGGCTGGGCTATACTGGCGGAGTCGCTGCTGGGTCACGGAAACAGAGCCTTTGAGTACTTCCTTGAAAGCTCGCCGGCATCAATGAATGCCAAGGCGGAGCAGAGAGTGCTGGAGCCGTATGTTCACGGACAGTTCACCGAGTCCACACGCTCGCCCTATGCAGGCCGCAGCCACGTTCACTGGCTGACCGGTACCGGCTCGACCGTTATGGTGGGCTGTGTTGAGGGTATCTGCGGTATGAGACCGACTGCTGACGGACTTGTTATCAGCCCGTCTATTCCCTCCGAATGGGACGGCTTCAAGATCGAGAAGAACTTCCGCGGCTGCCACATCTCCATTGACATACAGAACCCCGACCACGTCGAGAGCGGCGTCAAGAGCATGACGGTCAACGGCGAGGCAGTAGAGGGCAACTTCCTCTGCCAGTGCAAGCTGACCGAGCAGACCAAGGTCGTTGTGGTAATGGGATGAGATACTGAACGATAATGAAAGACCTGTCCAAGAAATTGGACAGGCCTTTTGCATTTACAGTGTTTGGAGATAAGCCTTAAAAGCAGTTACCCACTCGGGAAGAGGGTCAAGCAAAGGGATCAGCTTGCCGTTTTTATACTCTGCGGCCTCACAAAACCCGTTTTCGTTATCGAACAGGTGTACCTCACTGCAATAGGGGAGAATGCGGGCAAGGTCGGAGAAGCGTTTGCGGTATCTTTTTTCGACTATGTCCCCCGGGATGCTGTGACCGCCCTTCTTCACGCGGTTTTCTATACGCGAAAGGCATTCATCAAGGGAATTGACACCCACATAGAAAAGTCTGATGCGGTAGCTCTTTTCGCGTGCTTTTTTCGCAAGCAAAACAGGCTGATGACCGGAAAGGGTCGTTTCTTGAGAAAAATCGATGCCCTTTGCAAGGCAATCCTCGAGCAGTCTGACAGCCGCCCTTCCGCCCTTAAATCTATCGCCATACTCGACAGCGAGCAGATCGGGATTGACTATCACTCCAAGATCGTCATAGGTCGAAACAAGAACGCCCGATAGGCTGCTTTTGCCGACTCCGTTTACCCCTCCGATTATGGTATAGGTCTTCATAGTATATCACCCCTTGTTAAGGATATTATACTATATAAAGGGGCGCATTGTCAAGGAAGAAGTGCCGCTGAATTTACAGGCCGAGGAGCTGCTTTTTCTTGGCGGTGAATTCTTCTTCGGTGATAAGGCCGTCATCGAGCATTTCTTTAAACTTTTTTAGGTCATTTTGTATATCATTTGCAGACATTACAAGTGATACATTGGATTGCCCTACAGAAGGAGCCGGGGCAGGAATTTGTGCCGTTGCTGCGATTTGTGTTTGCTCGGCTGTTTTCATTTCCTGTTTGACAGTATTGAAAGTTTTTCCGCATCGGTGACAGGAAGTTTCGTAATCCTTGTTCAATGCACCGCAGGGGCAGCGCCAAGTGCTGGAGGCCATTGCTTCCTTCATCAATTTTTCCCTTTCTTTTTCTCGTTTAGCCCGTTCATAGATCTCGCGATCGCGTGCGGCAATGTCTTCCTTGAAGTATGCAACGATAGCAGCGATAAAGGTTATGCAGAGTCCGAAAAAGAAATACAAAGCCACAGTAGAACTCTCATAGCCTTTTTTGTAAACGATGTTTGCACTTACTGCTCCCCAAGCCACGCTCCATGCTATTGCCAAAATGATCCAAAATGTTTCCATGATATTATCCTCCTTTTCTAAATCATATCACACTTGAAATAACAATTATAAAAATGAATTCCACATTTCTGCATTCATACGAATGCTGTTTTGATAATTATAGCATTCATTTGTGTGCAGTTCAAGTGCATCCATACGAATTCATGATAAAATCTACATAAAGCACAAATTTTATGGAGGCGTTTTATGTATTATTATCAGAGAATCCGTGATATGCGGGAGGACAGCGATATGTCTCAACAGCAGGCCGCAGATCTGCTGGATATAACCCGGCAGCAATACCAGCTCTACGAGTCCGGCAAGCGGGAGATGCCGATGCATTTGTTTGTGGTGCTTGCACGGCATTACAATGTTTCCCTCGATTACCTTGCAGGACTGCGGAGCGATAAGTCGCCCCTTGAATAATTGCCGCCGGTGTGGTATAATAAATGCATCGGGGGTGTTGATATGAAAATGATACTTGTTCTTGCGGCGGCACTGCTGCTGGCGGGGTGCGGCTCCGACGAGGCGGGCTCGGCGCAGGAAAGCATAAGCGAGGCCGTTTCTTCGGCAGAGACTCACGCGGGGAGCTACAAGCAGATCTCGCAGGAGGAGGCTGCGGAAATGATGACCCGGGATGACGGACACATCATTGTAGATGTGCGCCGCCAAGATGAATACGATGCGGGGCATATCCCCGGGGCGGTGCTGATACCGAATGAAAGCATCCTGTCCGAGCGCCCGGAGCAGCTTTCTGATACCTCGCAGATCATCCTTGTCTATTGCCGCAGCGGCAGACGCAGCAAGGAGGCCGCCCAAAAGCTGGCAGATATGGGCTACACCAACGTGTATGAATTCGGCGGCATCATCACCTGGAAGGGTGAGACCGTTACGGAATAAAATCAGCGCCTGTCCGATTTTTTGGACAGACGCTGATTTTTATGGTTGATAATGGAAAGCTGATAGCTGATAATGAAAATGAGCGTCCACAGGGCGCACCTTCACTATCCATTATCAACTGTCAACTGTCAACTGGATAAACTGTCGTTTGCGGCAATGAAGATCGAAGTGGTTATTAATGCCCTCTTGTGTTTCCGCAGAAGAGGCAGATGCGCGAGTCGGGCGGGTTGGGGGCTCCGCAGGAGCAGTACCAGTCGCTGCTGCCGGGCTGGATGCCAAAGGGCTGGCCGTAGGTGTTTCCGAAATTGCCGCGGCCGTACATATTACTTTGGCCGTCGAAGTAAGGCTGTTTCAGCAGGCAGACCACAAAGCCGATCAGTCCGAGGAAAAAGCCCCACAGAAACCCGTGGTTGAGCTGCGGCGGATAACCCTTGTTCCGCAGGACAGTGCGGCATACAAGGCCGAACACCACTCCCACCGATAAAGCGCCGGCTATAGCTATAAATATCGTCCCGAAGACGATAGAACTGCTGATCACAGAAAAATAATCAAATAACTTCATGCTGTCGGTTCATCCTTTCCGGCTTTGGCTGGGTAAGAAGCTATAAAAATGACCTGTCCTGTTTTTTGGACAGGTCATGTCTTTTGGCGGCTTAGGACTGGCTGCCGTTCTGACGGGGTGCGCCGCAGACGTGGCATATGGTTTCGTTGAAACCGTTCATTGCACCGCAGCTGCACTGCCAGCTGTCGGCAGCGGGCTGGCCGTTATAGGGCTGCTGACCGCTATAGGGCTGGCCGTTATAAGGCTGACCGTTATAGGGCTGGCCACCGTAGGGCTGGCCGCCGTAGGGCTGACCGTTGTAGGGCTGACCGTTGTAGGGCTGACCGTTGTAGGGCTGGCCGTTATAAGGCTGACCGCCGTAGGGCTGTCCGTTGAAGAACTGGCCGTTAAAGGGCTGGGCGTTGTAGGGCTGCTTGCAGGCGCAGACTATCAGACCGATGATGCCGAGCCAGAAGCCCCAGGCAAAGCCGTGATTCATCTGATCGGGATAGCCCTTTCCTTTGACTATGAAGCGGCCGACAAAGCCAAGGACAATTGCAGCGATAACAGAAACAACGCAAGCGACTATGCCTATTATCATAAGCTGTTTTTCAGTATAACCACGAAGATAAAACATACATATTCTCCTTAAAGAACTGATTTACAGCGATCTTGCTGCATACATATATAATAGCACTGTTTCAGCCCTTTTTCAAGAGTTATTTCCATAATAAGTCACAATATATAAAAACCGTACAAAAAGCGACAGCTTGGTTTGTACATTTTTAGCAGTTGATCTCCTTAGTGTAAAAATCAAGCAGACAGTATGCCAAGAGCCGATCAATGCTGACGCTCTGTACTATGTTGAGGGCAGGGGAATCGCGTGCCGCGGCGGCGGCATATCCCGGCAGAGTTGACAATACTGTATATCTGTGATAAAATGGAAAAACACGGGGAGGTGCGTTATGGGAGAGCGGGTAAAATACATAGACAATCTTCGGTGGATGACAGTCTTTCTGCTGATACCGTATCATGCGGCAATGGCCTACAACACCTGGGGCGAGGCGAATTACATTTTCTTCGGAGAGTTAAAGCCTGCGGCGGCGGTGGTAAGCCTTATCAGTCCGTGGTTCATGCCGCTGATGTTCCTGCTGGCGGGAGTATCGGCAAGGTTCTCGCTGCGAAAACGGAGCATGGGCAGATTTATCCGCGAGCGCTTTCTGCGGCTGGGAGTACCCTTTGTGTTCGGCATTTGCGTTCTTGCGCCTGTGCTTAGCTATGTGGCTGATGCCTTTCATAACGGCTACAGCGGCGGTTATTTTGAACACTACACTGTTTTCTTTACACGGTTCACCGATCTGACGGGCTATGACGGCGGCTTTACGCTGGGGCACTTCTGGTTTTTGGTAGTGCTTATCATCATAGCCGTCGTATCCTGCGGGATAACGGCGCTTACAGACCGTGTCCCGGAGGATAAGCGGCGCAGGCTGGGGACAGCGGGAGGGCTTCTGCTGGCTGCAGGGGCAGCTGCGGCGTTTGATGTAAAGCTGTTCGGAAAGCAGATAGTTACATATCTATGCCTTTATCTGCTGGGATATTATTTCTTTTCCGACAGCGGGTTTGTGTCGCGGCTGGCGGAGTACAGGCTGCTCTGCGGGCTGCTGTTCATTGGCTTTTCGGCGGCGAATGTGATACTGTTCATATTTATCGGGGGCAATGAAACGCTGAACACGGTCTGCTGCAGATGCGCGTTTGCATTCGGCATCCCGGCGATAATGGGCTTCGGGCAGAGGCGGCTTGACCGCACCGGCAGGCTCGCCGGCTTTGCGGCGGGGATATCCTATGTTTTCTATATCGTGCATTATATACCGGTGGTGCTGTGTCAGTATCTGCTGTGGAGCGCGGGGGCGGGAAGAATGCTGAACCTGCTGCTGACTGTGCTTATCAGCTTCCCGGTCACGATCGGCTGCTGCTATTTGATATCAAAGCTAAGATATGTGCGGGTGCTGTTCGGGCTGAAGAAATAAGCGGCTCACTTTTTCTGCACGGGCAGCCGCTGGCTGAAAAGGCCGCACTTGGTACAGTGCCAGATCAGTCTGCCGGAGCGGAGCATCGGAAGATAGATGTTCACTCCCCACTCGGGGTACTGTCTGAACAGCATTAGGCAGCTGTCGTTCTGATAGGCGGCAAAGGTGATGTGATGCTCCTTTGTCATTTCGTGGCGGGAGGTGATATACCACTCGCTGCCGATGTCCGCCACATCAAGACTGTTGGCTTCGTCGGCCTCTGCAGGCTCAAGAGGGGACAGCCGGCTGCCGCAGCAGGTCACGGCTGCTTCGCTTGCGGCGGTTACGATGTTGCTGCATTTGCTGCATACATAAAAACTTGCTTTTTTCATATTACCGTTCTCACTTTCATTGCTTTCTATCTCGCCCGAAAGCAGAGTGCTGACGTCGGTGCCGAAGCTGTCGGCCAGTGCTGTTAGCAGGGAAACGTCCGGGCAGCCCTTGCCTGTCTCCCACTTTGACACAGCCTTATCGCTTACACCGATGCGGTCTGCAAGCTGCTTTTGGGTCAGTTTGCTGTTTATGCGCAGCAGGCGGATGACTCTGCCTGTTCTGATGTTATCCATTATGATTCTCCTTTCCGTTTGGTTCATGAAAACATTGTAAACCGTATCTCGCACAAAGTCAACCTACTTTCCGTAGAGTGCTGAAAAACGATAAGACCGCAGTCCGTTTTGGATGCGGTCTTTTTGGTATCAGCTTGTGTGAAGCTCTTTACTTTGAAGCTGCAAGGACGGTGGCGCTGTTCTCTGATCTGCCCTGCGGTATATTGCATATCGTCCTGCTGTAAACGAGCTTCATCAGCAGGATCGCCAATGCTGCCACCAGCACCTCGGTGATAACAAATGCGAACCATACCGTATTCACCGTGCCCACCCTTGAGAGTATGATAGCCGAGGTCAGCATGACAGCGAGCTGTACTACAGAGGTCAGCAGCGTTTTTCTGCTGTTGCCGAGGGCTTGAAAGAAAGCACCGAGTATCAGTGTCAGTCCCGAAAACGGGAACACAAAGCTGACGATACGCAGAGCAACTCTGCCGATTTCCAGCACCTCGTCCTGTGCATTGAACAGTGCAAGCAGGGTGTCGGGGATAAGCTGGAAGATCAGTAGTCCGAATAGGGTGATCGCTGCCGCTGCGATTATGCAGATGCGTATCGTTTTCAGTATCCGCTCACGCTTGCCTGCACCGTAATTGTACGAAATAATGGACACAACAGTGTTCTTCAAGCCCCATATCGGTATCAGAACGATGCTCTGCAGGCGTACATAGATAACATAGACCGCAGGCGCAGCTTCGGTAAAGCCGAGCAGGATCTGGTTCATACCGAATATCATGGTCGGACTGATCGACTGCTGGATCGCCGCAGGGAAGCCCACATTCCATATCTGCTTCATGGTGTCGGCTTTCGGGATAAGCATTCCGAGGTGGAAATGGATCTCCTTGTGGACTTTCAGATTAAAGCCGAATGCTACCGCCGCTGCCGAAAACTGTGCGATGACCGTTGCGATAGCAGCGCCCTTCATTCCCAGTTCGGGAGCGCCGAAATAGCCGAAAATTAAAATCGGATCGAGTATCAGATTGACGATAGTTCCCGTCAGAAGCGAGAACATCGAGCCGAGGGAGCGTCCTGTTGCCACGAGCATTCTCTCAAACATGACCTGATTTGCCACACCGAAAGAGAAGATGCAGATGATCGAGGTGTAGTCTGTGCCGATCTGTTGAATGGCCGTATTTTCGGTTTGCAGGCGGTAGAACACCGGAACAAAGAACAGCCCGAAGATCAGGAATACCCCTGCCACGATCCAGTTGACGAGGATGCCGTTTCCTGCTGCTTTGTTTGCAGCGTCAGGGTCGCCCTCGCCGAGCTTTTTTGAAAGCTCCGCATTCATACCCACGCTGAAGCCCACCGTGATGCAGGCGATAAGGCTTGAAATGGGTGTTGCAAGGGACATTGCAGTCAGAGCGTTATCTCCGAGCCGTGAAACGAAAATGCTGTCTATCACACCGTACAGCGTGGAAACGAGCATCGAAAGTATCACGGGAACGGACATTTTCATCAGTAGCTTGCCGATCGGCAGCGTTCCCATTATGTTTTCTTTTGTTTCGGTCATTTTTATCACCTCGTAAAAAATCCGCCTTGTGTTTCTACAATAATTGTAGCACGCAAAACGGCGTAAGTCTAATTGAAATATTAAGGCAACACCGCACGACCCGCGGCTAACGCCTCTGCACATCATCTGCTTGCCAGCTTTCCGTCATATTACCCAAATTCTCCTTGACGTTGCGCAAAGCGAAGCACACTTCGCTCGCAAGCCTGCGTCGAATTTAGGC
>JAFSSS010000007.1 GCA_017450925.1 Ruminococcus sp.
ATCATCTGCTTGCCAGCTTTCCGTCATATTACCCAAATTCTCCTTGACTTGCGTCAGCAAGCCTGCGTCGAATTTAGGCAATCTGACGAAAAGCTGGACGGCGCATCTGATGCACAGGGGTCGTGCGGTGTTGCCTTAATTGACAGTTGATAATGGATAATCAAGGAGTGTGCCGCAGGCGCACAAATGCCCATTCGGGCACGGGAGGTGTCCGAATGGGCGTAACGCGCCAAAGGCGATCCTTTCATTATCAACTGTCCATTATCAACTGATATGCTGTCGGCTGATAATTCAGACCAGCGCCTTGTAAAGTCTGCGCACGAAGTTCACTCCCGCGCCGCCGGTCTCCTTATAGCCCCACTTTTTCTGAAGCTCCTTAACGGCCTTGACTGCTGCTTCATCATAGGTCTTGCTGTCGCCGACCTTGATGCTTACAAGCCCCCTTGCGTAGGCAAGACGCAGCAGCTCCTTGACCGCAAGAGCGCCCACGGTGGTCTCTCCGAGCTTGTAGCAGCTTCCCTTGTCCAGCACCTTTTCGGTGACGGCGGGCGGCTTGATAAAGCCGTTGAGCCCCTTTGACTTTATGATCTCCGGGTAATCCACATAACAGAAGTCGTGATCCACCGCTCCGCTGATGCCGTCAACATAGGCCGTGCCGTTCTGCCACATACCGTAGCTGCCCTTGTAGCTGCACTTGCTCGCCCAGTCGGCTATCCAGCAGGCATAGCGCTCTCTTACGGCAGAGCTTACGCATTTGGTGTACCAGTAGGTCGAGCAGTAAACGCCGGTGAAGTATCCGGCCTTTTCAAGCGTATCGCAGAACGTCTTTACCGCAGAGTCGCAGAAGCTCATGCCCTGAGCGAACTGCTGCTCCCGCTCCAGATCGAACCAGATCGGATATTCAAACTGCTTGCCCTTGATCCACCCGACGGCGGTCTCGGCCTCGTACTTCACATAATCAACAGTGTTGGCGTAGGTGAAATAATACGCCCCCACCTTAAGCCCCGCCGCGCGGGCTGCCTTGTAGTATTCCTCAAAGCGGCTGTCCTTAACGATGTCCCGCTTGATGCTGTCCCATTCGTTGAGCCGCAGGATAACAAAGCTGTAGCCTGCCGCCTTGACCTTCTTGAAGTCAACCGATGTCTGACATGACGAAATGTCAAGTCCCTGAACTGTACTCATATTCATTCCTCCTCACTGTCATTATATTCATTTTCCTGCCTCGCGTTCCCGCCTATCAGCTTCAGATGCTTTATAAGCCTCTTGAGCCGCTTGTCCTCGGGACGGATAGCGGCGAAATTCTCCAGCACCGAAATGGTCTCCATAAGCGTGATGTAGAAAAACACGCCGAACGCGGTGACCGAGCCGGCCAGCTCCGTGAGCAGCGGTGAGTCGTAATAGTCTCCGAGCCGTTCCAGCCCGATGCCCAGCCCTGCGGCAGCAGCGGTAACGATGATCTCGCAAAGCTTGCCCAGCCCGCCGATACGCATTTTCCTGCTGCTGATGCATCCCTGTCCGTAGGCCTTTATGAACCCGGTGATAAGATCTGTAAAGGCCGCCCCGATAACGATCAGCAGCATGATGATGTACTTCATTTCCTCCCTCCCATAAAAAATACCCCCTTCACCTACAGCCGGAAAAGGGGGTAAGGTTGCACGCGAATGTGCAACCGTTCATAATTATTTTATACACTGTCAACTAAACATTTTATAGCAGCATTGCCGCCGCAGGGTTCAGTACAGCTCCACTGCCTTTGCGCCGCCGGGCTTGATGAACTGGGGGATGCCGCTGCCCAGATCGCTGGTCTTGCGGATGCGCCCGTCGGGGAGCTTCTTGTATTCGATGAACCGCCGGGAGTCCTCACCCTCCGGCTCGTCATAGAGTTCCCATTCCCATACGATCATTTCCGCATCGGTGACATAGAACTTCCCTTTGTCCGAAAAGACATCCTTCGCGCCATAGACGGTCAGACTCTCGCCGCCCTCGAAATCCGCCATAAGCAGATCGCCCTCAAGGCTGGCCTTTGTGCAGACGTGTGAGTTGTCCAGCGGGCGGCCGAACCAGTCGCCCCAAAAACAGAAGGAACCGCTTTTTGTTATCTCAAAAGCCATTACTTTCCCCCCCAATCATCCTCGGTATAGCGCCGGGCGTCGGAATAGGCCTCCTTCATATCGGCCTCGGCCTCCATTTTGGAAAGCTTCTCGTCAAATTCGGAGCTGCCGGCGGTCTTGGCATAATGCATCGTGGCATCTGCCGTGGCATTCCTTGCCTCCAGCACCGCCAGCCTTGCCTTGGCTGTGTTGATCTCACGCACCATTTGGTCGTGAAGCTCCATAGCCTTTTTGCGGGTGTCTGCCACCGAGGTGAACTGTGCCGTGAACTGCTTGAGGCGTTCGTCGTGCCTGTATTTCTCGTTCAGAAACACCTTTGCATCATCCGGATTGCCGGCGGCGATAGCCTTTTTGGCATACGCCTCGTATTCATCCGACTGGGACTTTTCTTCAACACACTGCTCTCCGAGCCGGGAGTATTCGTCGTTCAGCTCGCCTACCTGCTTTCTCACATCCGCCAGCTTTACGGCCAGCTCTGCCAGCTGCAGCTTGATCTCGTCAGCCTCCGAGCGCTTATCAAACAATGACATGGTATCACCTCCGAGGGGGTCATTTATCGTACTTCTTTTTCAGCTCCTCTGCTGCATTGACCGAGCCGGAGCCGGTGTAATCCGCTCCGCCGAACTCGTTTAGGTCAGAGTCAAGGATATCCTTGGCCTGCTTCATTTCGTCCAGCTTCTGCTTCTTCTTTTTCTTCCACCAGCGGAACAGCAGTATAACGATCACCAGTATCAACAGGAAGATAAAGATCACCGCCCTGTAATTCGGCGTAACCCGCATTATCCTGTCTGCCGCCTCCGAGAACGACCGCGAGAAGAACTCGCTCTCCTCGTAGTTGGAATAGTAGTAGTGGTCGATGTAATCAAGAAGTATCTCGCCGGCCTCGCTGTCTATGACAGTCTTGGCCTCGGTTCCGGTAACATAGAAGGAGCGGTATTTCTGATCCTTTTCATAGAACACTACCACAAGATGACATTCATCGTCGAAATACTTGTCATAGACCTCGTTGCCGAATTTCTCAAGCTGTGCATCGGTCGCATAGCCGGAGGTGCCGACATCATCGGTGATATAAAGGAACGGCTGAACGCCGGTCTTTTCATAGAAATGCTGGAGCCCTTTGTGCAGCGTAGTGGGGCTTGTTATCCAGCCAAGATCATCACGGTACCATACATCTGACTTGGTATAGTCGGAATCAAGCCGCTGTCTGTTGACTGTTGACCTGGTTATCGAGCTGCTGCCGGTGCTTCCGAGATCCCCGAGCCTCGAGCTCAGCTTTTCAAGCGCACCGCAGGCGATCAAAAGAATGAATATGACGATCCAGAAGATCTTCCAGACGGACATACCGGATTTTTTCGGCGTGTTGGAATATCCGCCCGAATAGCTGCTGCCGGAATATCTTGTGCCTCCGAAATAATAGAAACGGGGGCCGCTGTTATAATGACTGTGATAGCTGCCCGAACGGGAGCTGCTTGAAAAGCTGCTGCGGTGAGATGAACCGCTTGAAAAGCTGCTGCGGTGAGATGAACTGCTTGAAAAGCTGCTGCGGTGAGATGAGCCGCCCGAATGAGAGCCGAAGCCTCTTGAGCCTCCGAAGCCGCCTCCGCGCGAGCCTCCGCCTCCGCCGCCGCGTCCTGCTCTGCCCATTGCTGTCACTCCTTTGCTGTTGTTGGTCTGCACTTATTACAGTATAATACATTATTCAAAAAAAGTCAATAACCTTTCACCTGTCATCTCCGGAAGTTCACCTGTCATCGGCTGCGGAGATCTCTGCGGTGTATTGCCCTATTTTCTTTCAACTTTTGCAGTTATTACTGTGGCTTTTATACTGTATATTTTGTTTTATTTTCATAAAGGATTAATAGAGTGTTCAAATTTGTTTGTTATAATTTTGAACAGAGAATATGCGCATTAATCAGTATCGGAGGGATAGATCATGGAGCAGCACGGAATAAGTAAGCTTGATCTGAAAAGAAGAAACAGAATGCAGGTGCTAAAGATCCTGAAGCAGCGCGGCCCTACCTCGCGTATCGACATTGCCGGTATGCTGGAGCTTACCAGAGCTGCCGTTACGATAATCACCAACGAGATGATCGAGCAGGGGATAATCCAGGAGATAGGCGAGTATAAGCACGTTACCGAGAAAGCCCCCCGCGGCCGCAAGAAAATACTTATCGACATAAATCATCACTATAAGTTCGCCGTGGGCGTGACTGTTGAGGAGGATATCGTCAGCATCGGCCTTTCCACACTGGCGGGAGATGTGCTGGATAAGCGCAATCTTGCCTTGACCCCCGCTACCGAGCGCCGCGAGATCTTTGAGTTTGTTGAGAAGTCCGTTAAGGACGTTATGGACGATAACTGCCTTGAGAGCGATTCGATCCTCGGCATCGGTGTGGGTATTTTCCCGACGATGTATCAGAAGCTGGAGATCGAGACAAGCGACGGCGCTCCCGATTATTCCAAGCTTAGATCCTATGCGCAGAAAAAGACAAAGCTGCCGGTGGTGTTTGACAACTCCGTCAAGGGCACGGCTATGGCTAATATCGACTTTCTGAAATCCAAGGATCCCAACCGCCGCAATATCGCCTTCCTGCAGTACGGCGCTACCATGCATTTTGTTGTTACGAACTTGAACGACCCTATCGTTTCCTATGATAACAGAACAGGCTTCGTTGATAAAATGATAATCGACCCCAATGCCACAGAGCGCTGCGCCTGCGGCAGACGGGGCTGCGTTGAAAACGAGCTGACCCCGCAGGCCACGATCAGAAAGGTGAGGAATTTCTATTCAAAAGAGAATACTCCCGCACTTTTCAGGCTTACCGCGGGAGATGCTTCGGCTATCACTCTCGAAAAGCTCTATGCAGCTTACAGCGAGGGCGATGACAATGTTATCCGCGTTGTTGACCGCACGCTTGAGCTGACGGCAGTGCTGCTGAACAACCTTTATTTCTCCACCAACCCGCAGAAGATCGTGCTGCATCACTTCCGCTTCAGCCCCGAGCTTTCGGACGATGCTTTCTTCACCATGCTGAAAAACCACGTCACCGCTATAGGCGGCTCCCGCGTGGCAGCCAAGATCGAGCAGTCTATCATCGAGGATAAGCATCGCTTCCTGTCGGGCTGCGCACTGGTGATCCGTGAGCTGTTCTTTGACAAGGGCGGCTTTGACAAATCCTGAACCGCTGTATGTGCTTTAAATGGGTATTCCTGTCCGGGGAATACCCATGTTTAGTATATCCCGGTTCGCTTTTGCTGTCAACGGCGCTCCTTTCATTATCAACTGTCAACTGTCCATTGTCAACTGTAAGCCAAGCGCTGCTGATGACAGAGTGATGCAGTACATACCGGGTTTGTGTTTTCGGGAATAAAAAATGCAGAGAAAAAACTGTTGCAATACAAGGGGAAATGTGGTACAATATATACATATGAAAAAATAAAGGACGGATCGTTATGGGTGTCATTTTTTCAAATATTATCGGGTTCGACGGGATAATATTCCTGCTGGCGGCTGTCAATGGGGTCGTTTACTTTTTTACAAGGAAGTCCGTTAATGAACTCCGCAGCAAGATGCATCTTACGGTGTTCGTTCCCGGGAGAAGAAGATCCCGTGAGGATGCAAGGGACGAGCTTGCAAACCTTCGGGAAAGCGATGTTGTAAGTATGCGGGCGAAAATGGGCAGCCTCTATTCCGTGTTCATCAACATCACAGGCATATTCCCGCTGCTGGGCATCCTCGGCACCGTTACCTCGCTGCTGGGACTGGTGAACGATATGTCAGACGTACAGGGCAGCTTTTACGCCGCCTTGACCTCTACCGCATGGGGCATCATATTTGCAATAGTGTTCAAAGGGCTCGATTCATTCATCAGCCCGAAGATCGAAGAGAATGAAAAGGATGTTGAGCTGTTCCTCAACCGCAATTCGGTCAAGGACAGCGAGGCTCTCTCCGACGATATGTATTAAAGGGGGAGGATGCTCTTGAAAAAGAACAAGGGGATCATCGTTGAGCTTACTTCTCTGCTGGATGTTATACTTATCATGCTGTTCTGGGTCATGATGGTCTCTTCGGATAAGGCGGACAAGGCCGAGCAGAAGGCCGAGGAAAAGATACAGGCGGCAAATGTTCAAGCACAGGAGCAGATAAAGGAGGCACAGCAGGACGCTGACAGATATATCAACGACCGCCTCGCCGAGCAGAAGGACAAGCTTGAAAAGCTGGATGCCTATGACAGGACGCTGGAGGACTTTGAGAAAGGCGAGATGCTTTCCATAAGCATCACCTATGCCGACAGCAGCGAGATGCTGTCGTTCACCCGCGGGGGACAGCAGATATCCACAGTGGCGCTGACAGATCTCTCCGTTATCGAGACGGAGATAAGAAGAGTGCTGGACGGCCTTCCGAACAGCAGCGGGATCATTTTGGCAGCCTTCATCTACGACGGGAATACCGATCTGTATAAGAATATTCTGGCGATCACAAGGGCGCTTGAAAATCTCCGCAGCGACTACAGCGGCATATATTTAGCCTATGTCAATACCAGCGGAAAAACCAACATAGTATCATAAAATCACCGAAAGGAGCATATTGTTATGTCAGATAAGAAGTATATCCACCCTGCGCAGAAACGGCAGGACGAGCATGAAAAGCGCAAGGAGAAAAAGAAGAAGAAGAGGGGCTTTCTGTGGTTTCTGCTGCTGCTTCTGCTGCTGGCGGCTCTGCTGGGCGGCATAGGCTGGGGACAGGGCTGGTTCAACGGCAAGGGCAAGACCGAGGACACCAACACCAGCGGCTCGGATTCCGCAGTCGAGAGAACGGTGCCCGAGGAATCGCAGGCCGATGAATCCTCGGCGGCAAGAACGCCCGTTGCTATCAAGGTCTCCGGCAGCTCCTATATCTATAACGACAGCCTCCGTACCTACGACCAGCTGAAAAACGACCTTTCAGTGCTGGATAAGAATGCGGTCATCATCGAGATCACCGATGACAATGCAGTGGCAAACGCTATGATGGATCTCCATTCGCTGCTTGAGGAGCTGGCGATACCCTTCAGCGATATCCCCGCAGCAGCCGGCACGACCGCTTCCGCTGCCGAAAGCACATCGGCGGAGACTGTTACGACCACCACCGCAGCACAGCCGCTGGTGTGAGCGCGAAGCTGCAGAGCAGACCCTTTCACTTAACTGGAGCGTGAACTTATGAATATCCCCGCAAAGATCAGCGCAGGCGTGCTGATCTCTGCCGCGGCGGGCTGGACGCTTGTCCAGAACCGCTGGCTGACTACGTCCAAATATGAAGTCGCGGTTCCCGGGCTCCCCCGGGAATTTGACGGGTACAGGATACTCCACCTGTCAGACCTGCATAAGAAAAGATACGGCGACGGCTTCAATAATCTTATCAACTCCTGCAGCTTTCTCGAGCCGGATGTGATATTCTTCACCGGCGACCTTTTCAGCCGGGACGAGATCAACCTTGAGCCGAAGCCGGTGCTGATGCAGCGGCTGATGAAGCTGGCACCGGTGTATTACGTTATCGGCAACCACGAGGGCGATGCTCCCGACAAGGCCGCCGCCCTCTGCGAACAGCTGGCGCAGGACGGCGTCCATGTGCTGGATAACAAGACCGAAAGGCTCGTAAGAGGCTCTGCCTATGTGAATGTGACCGGCGCAGTGCTGCCCCAGTCCCATTACAGGGCGGAGGAGGGAGGCTATTCCGGCTTGACGGAGATAACCCCCAAGCTAATGAAAAGCCTTGTGGGCAGACCCGAAAGGGGAGCGGTTACGCTGCTGCTGGCTCACGATCCGCTGCCCTTTAAGGCCTATGCCGCATGGGGCGCGGCAGTGACCTTCTCCGGCCACGTCCACGGCGGAGTGATAAGGCTGCCGCTGGTGGGAGGTCTGCTTTCGCCCGAGAGAAGGTTTTTCCCCAAGTATTCAAAGGGAGTCTATAGGCTGGGCAGCTCGCAGCTTGTGGTCTCGGCTGGACTGGGGAAATTCCGGCTGCATAACCCCTCGCAGATCATTCTTGTAACGCTGAAAAGCTGCTGACTTTGTCAAGTCTGCAGCTTTTTGTGCAAAATATGCAAGACAAACCGTCATTTTTCACAAAGTCAAGAAAATCTCAAAAAAACTCTTGACAAAGGCTGTGAAATAGCGTATAATATTTTATGTTGCGAAACACAAAACGGGAGCTTAGCTCAGCTGGGAGAGCGTCTGCCTTACAAGCAGAGGGTCATAGGTTCGAGCCCTATAGTTCCCACCATATTGCAGGTAATGTTGAAGGCTTCGTCCTTCAACATTTTCCTCTGCGATGTTCGGCCGGGTAGTTCAGCTGGTTAGAACGCCAGCCTGTCACGCTGGAGGTCGTGGGTTCGAGCCCCATTCCGGTCGCCAAA
>JAFSSS010000050.1 GCA_017450925.1 Ruminococcus sp.
AGGCTTGCGAGCGAAGTGTGCTTCGCTTTGCGCAACGTCAAGGAGAATTGACGTCATCTTTGATGACGTTGGTAATCATGACGGAAAGCTGGCAAGCAGATGATGTGCAGAGGCGTTAGCCGCGGGTCGTGCGGTGTTGCCCTTGCCTATTATCCTATCTATTATCTCACTTTTTTATCTAATTGTCAAGACCCACCGACCGCCGAATAACTGTTTTTGTGGGGAATGAAAAATATTGAATAAGAATTTGAGATCCGTTCCCACAAAAGAATTTGAGATCCGTTCCGCCGCGGGGTTGATTTTTCGGCGGGAATATGATATAATAAAGGGTACCGAAACTGACACCCGGCTCTATAGCTATATAAAGGAGTTACCATGGATTTTCTGAAACGTACCTGGGCGGAAATACATCTTGAACGCCTCGGGATAAATATTGCAAATTACTGCGCCTGCCTGCAGGGCGAGACCAAGCTGCTCTGCGTTGTCAAGGCGTCCTGCTACGGCCACGCCGATCTGGCGATCTGTCCCTACCTTGAAAAGGAGCTGGGGGTGAAATGGTTCGCCGTTTCAAATGCGGACGAGGCTCTGCGCCTGCGGAACATGGGCATAAGCGGCGAGATACTTATTCTCGGCTACACCCCCGCGGAGGCTGTTGCCGAGCTGGCGGAGCATAATATCATCCAGACGATCACTGACCTGTCCTACGCCCGGGAGCTTAACGATTGCCTTTCCGGCAGCGGCAAGCCCCTGCGCTGCCACGCCGCTGTAGATACGGGCATGACCCGCATCGGACTGCGAGGCACGCCGGAGGAGATCGCCCGGTCGCTTTACGAGATCTATGACCTCGACGATCTGATACTCGACGGCATCTTCACCCACTACGCCGCCGCCGACAGCGCCGCCGCAGAGGATAAGGAATATACCGCCGCCCAGACCGAGAAATTCTTCGCCGTCCGGGACGAGGCCGAAAGGCTGGGTGTCCGCCTTTCCCAGTGCCACTGCCTTAATTCCGCCGCCGGGGTCTATACCCCCGACAGCCGCTCAACTCTCGGCCGTCTCGGCATCATTCTCTACGGGCTTTATCCCGACCCCGCAACTCCCCTGCCCTTTGAGCCGGAGCCTGTCATGGAGCTTAGATCCACTGTTTCACAGGTAAAGCTTATCCAGCCGGGAGAGTCTGTCAGCTACGGCAGGACGTTCACGGCACAGCGCCCCACTCTGCTTGCTACCGTTACCTGCGGCTATGCCGACGGCTGGCCGAGAGCCCTTTCCAACAAGGGCGAGGTGCTTATCCACGGCAAGCGGGCAAAGATCGTGGGAAGGGTATGCATGGATCAGTTCATGATAGACGTTACCGACATTCCCGAGACCGCTCCCCGAGACATTGTAACACTTATCGGACATGACGGAGATGAATGCATCACCGCCGACGATGTTGCCGCCCTTGCCGGAACGATAGGCTATGAGATCACCTGCGGCATTTCAGCTCGCGTTCCGCGGGTGGCATATAAAAACGGGGAACAAATGGGCGTTTACAGATTATAAGGCTCTTTGCCCTGCGGCTTTTCAGAAAGGATTGACCTAAATGGATAAACTCGGCGTTCTGAAGGAATATTTCGGTCACACCGCCTTCCGTGAGGGTCAGGCCGAGATAATCGACGCCGTTCTTGCCGGCAGGGATGCCTTTGCAGTCATGCCCACCAGTGCCGGAAAATCCTTATGCTATCAGATACCCGCTATAATGTCAGAGGGGTCGGCTATCGTCGTTTCACCGCTTATCTCACTGATGAAGGATCAAGTCAATTCCCTTATCCAGTCGGGAGTACGGGCCGCTTATCTCAACAGCTCCCTTACCCCCCAGCAGTACGATACTGCGCTTGCCTATGCCGCAAAAGGAACTTATAAGCTGATATATGTGGCTCCCGAGCGGCTCTGCACTCCCTCCTTTCTGAATTTTGCACTTAATGCCCGCATATCTCTTGTTGCCGTGGATGAGGCTCACTGCGTTTCACAGTGGGGGCAGGATTTCCGACCCTCCTACCTGCAGATAAGGGATTTCATTTCCCGCCTGCCGGTGCGTCCGCCGGTGGCCGCCTTTACCGCCACCGCTACCCGGGAGGTCAAGGAGGACATACGCCTTATGCTGGCTCTCTCCGACCCGCTGGAGATCACTACCGGCTTTGACCGCAAAAATCTTTCCTTTTCCGTTCTGCGTCCCCGCGATAAATTTACCGAGCTGCTGAATGTCATCAAGCGGAACAATGATCGCCCCGGTATAATCTATTGCTCCACCCGCAAAACGGTGGAGGAGATCTGCGAAAGGCTGCAGGCCAAGGGCTATCCCTGCGGACGCTATCACGCCGGTCTTACAGATGAAGAGCGCCGCCGCACTCAAGACGATTTCACCAACGACCGTATCCGTTACATAACTGCTACCAACGCCTTTGGCATGGGCATCGACAAGACCAATGTGGGCTTTGTCCTGCACTATAACTGCCCCAAGGATATAGAAAGCTATTATCAGGAGGCGGGGCGTGCCGGCCGGGACGGAGAAAAAGCCGAGTGCGTTCTGCTTTACAGCCCCCGGGATATTAAGACGGCTGAATTTCTTATCGAGCAGTCAAAGGACGATCCCGATATGGACGAGGAGACCGCCGCCGCTCTTAAGGAGCGTGACCGCGAGCGTCTGCGCCGGATGAACATCTACTGCACCACCACCGACTGTCTGCGGGAATACATACTGAAATACTTCGGAGAAAAAAGCCCCTCCTACTGCGGCAACTGCTCCAACTGTCTCAACGGCTTTGAAGATGTGGATGTTACCGATGAGGCCAGAAAGATACTTTCCTGCGTCTATCGCGTAAAGGAGCATCATTTCCCTGTAGGGGCAGGCATGATAACCGATATTCTCCGCGGGTCGAAGAGCGAAAAGATAACCTCGCGGGGGTTAGACAAGCTCTCCACCTATGCCCTGCTTAGCGACGTACCCCCTCACCGCATCCGGCAGATCATCGACCGCCTTATTGCCGACGGCTGTATCCGCACCGACGGGGACAAGTACAGTGTTCTTGTACTGACCAACCGGGCAAGAGGGCTGCTTTTCAACGGTGAGAAGCTGGTGATGAAGCTGCCCAAGACAGTTAAGCGCGGCAGACGGGAAAAGGTGGGCGACAGCATCTACTCTCTTGATTCTGCTCTTTTCGGACGGCTCAAGGAACTGCGCTCGAAGCTGGCAGCCGAGAACCGCGTTCCCGCTTATATTATTTTCTCTGACTCCTCCCTGCGGGATATGTGTCTGAAACGCCCCGCCACCAAGGAGGAGCTTATGGACTGCTCCGGCATAGGACGAGCCAAGGCTGACCGCTACGGTGAGCAGATAATCGGGGTCATAAAGCAATACACAGAGGAAAACGGCAGTCCGAAGGATGACTCGCTTCTTGAAAGGATGCAGGCCTCCCGCTCCGCCGGTGACGGCTCCATGCTTTTTAGGCTTATTCGCTTCAACCGTGAAAAGCTTACACCTGCCAAGGAGCCGCTGACCCTTTCGCAGTTCTGCGACCGCATCCTTGAGCAGCTTGGCATAGCCGCTGACAAGCAGCGCATCCGCGATGCTCTTGACGGCTGGCTTCTTGATAACGACTATCTCTCCCGCGGACCCGGCGGAAAGGGCTTTGCGCTGACCATACTTTCGCCGGAGGCCGGTCTTGCCGAGCTGACGAAGCTGGGAAAGCTTGGCCGGGAATACAAGCAGCTTGTTATTGTCCCGGACGGACAGGAGTTTATACTGATGAACACGGACGAGATCTTTTCCGACGGAGGTGATAAGAAATGAGCATCGAACAGAACACTCACATCGGTCACCGACAGCGAATGCGCGAGCGTCTGATGAGCGATCCTCTGCTCACCGGCTTTTCAGAGCATGAGATTTTGGAAATGCTGTTGTTTTACTGCATTCCCCGAACCAACACCAACCACACTGCCCATTCGCTTATCTATCACTTCGGCTCGCTTGAGGCTGTTCTTACCGCCTCGGCTGACGAAATTGCCAAAAGCGGTATAGTCAGCAGCTCGACTGCTTTATCGCTGTCATTTTTCGGCTCACTCTGCGGGCATATGCGGCGGGACATGGTAAGAAAGCGCGTTGAGATCAATTCTCTTCAAGACATCAAGGACTACATCCGCACTTTGTTTTACGGTGAGAAGCGTGAGGTCTTTATGGCGATAGGTGTCAACTCACGGAAGGAAATGGTCTGCAACAAAGTGATAGCTGTCGGCAACGACAGTATGCTTTTCTACGATCCCGAGTCCCTGTTTAGGACAGTTATTGGACTTGGCTTCAAGGACATCATCCTTGCGCACAATCATCCCTTTACCTCTTCCAGACCTTCAGAGGAGGATATTGACTCCACCCGCCGCCTTCTTCTTAGGCTGCGGGATCTTGACATCACCGTTCTCGATCATCTTATCGCCGGAGAGTCCGAGGTCTTTTCTTTCCGCGAACACGGGCTTATGTTTGATCTTTTTTGAGCGCTTGCTTGGGCTGCGGCTTTGTGTTTCTACGAACGGAAAATCGCTATTGCGAGCCAAGTGGGACGCTGTCCCGATTTATTCCGAGCTTGCGAGGAATAAATTGCCCCTTGCAAGGGCTCTGCCCTTGACCCGCCAGGGCTACCGCGCCCGGATCATCCCGAGCTTGTCGAGGGATGATTATGACTGCGGAATGCGCTTCGCGATTTCTCTGCCTTATCTGCCTTATCTGCCTTATTCTTCTTTTTCCCGCATATTATTTTTAAGGAGTTGTTTACTATGCCTTTTATCAATGTTAAAACCAACACCCCCGTTTCTCAAGACAAAATGAACAGTATCAAATCCCAGCTCGGTCAAGCTATCACTGCTATCCCCGGAAAAAGCGAGGGCTGGCTTATGGTCGGCATCGAACCGGATCATAACCTCTGGTTCAAGGGCAAGCCCGACCCCGCCGCTATGGTTGAGGTCAGCATCTTCGGCTCCCCCTCCTCCTCTTCTCTCTCCGACCTTACCGGCAGGATAACCGCGATCCTTAACTCGGAGCTTGGCATCCCCGCCGCCTCCGTCTATGTCAAATACGACTGCACCAACGACTGGGGCTGGAACGGCTCAAACTTCTGACACTTCTTCCCGTCATAACTGTTTTTGCGAAAAATGGCACTCTCCCCGCTCGGGGAGAGTGCCATTTTTCGCCGGATTCCGTTCCTGTGACAGCCGCTTTTTCAGTTCTTGATCTGTGTAGCCACAAGGCTCTCTCCGCAGTAGATCTGCCGCAGCTTCGGCTTTTCGATCTTTCCTGTGGGATTTCTCGGCACATCAGCAAATATGATCTTGTGCGGCCTCTTGTATCTCGGCAGCTTCAGACAGAATTCATTGACCTCGTCCTCTGTAAGCGTCATACCGTCCTTGACGGATATGATAGCCGCCGCGATCTCGCCCAGTCTTTTGTGAGGCAGTCCGATAACAGCCACGTCCTTTATAGCCGGATTTGACCTAAGGAAATCCTCGATCTGCACGGGATAGAGATTTTCTCCTCCGCTGATGATAACGTCCTTTTTGCGGTCAACAAGGAAGATAAAGCCGTCCTCGTCCTCCTGCGCCATATCTCCGGTGAACAGCCAGCCGTCCTTCAGTGTCTCGGCGGTAGCCTTTTCGTCGCGGTAATAGCAGGTCATAACACCCGGACCCTTTACGCAAAGCTCACCGACGCCTCCGCGGGGAACGGTCTCGCCGTTCTCGTCAACTATCTTGACCTCCCAGCCGTAGCCGGCCTTTCCGATAGCTCCGACCTTATGGATATTCTCAACACCGAGATGCACGCAGCCGGGGCCTATCGACTCACTAAGGCCGTAGTTTGTATCATACTGGTGCTGCGGGAATATCTTTTTCCAGCGGTTGATAAGTGAGGGCGGAACCGGCTGCGCACCGATATGCATCAATCTCCACTGTGAAAGCTCATATTTTGACAGGTCGATATCTCCCCTGTCGATAGCGTCCAGTATATCCTGTGCCCACGGCACCAGCAGCCAAACGATAGTGCAATGCTCGTTTGAAACAGTTTCGATTATCGACTTAGGCTTTACACCCTTCAGCAGCACGGCCTTTGAGCCTGCATAGAGCGAACCGAACCAATGCATTTTCGCGCCGGTATGATAGAGGGGCGGTATGCAGAGGAAGTTATCCTTTCTCGTCTGGCCGTGGTGAGCCTGCTCGGTTTTTGCCGAATGCATAAGGCTTCTGTGCTTGTGCAGTATTGCCTTGGGAAATCCTGTCGTTCCCGAGGAAAAATAGATAGCCGCGTAATCGTCGTCTGTCAGCTTGATATCGGGGGCAGCCGAGGAATAATTAGCTGCCTGCGAGTCATAATGCTCTGCAAACGAGGGGCAGCCCTCGCCAACATAGAAAAGCAGTCTGTTGCGTCCGATCTCGTCTGCGATCTCCTCGATACGCCCGATAAACTCCGGGCCGAACATCAGGATATTCACCTCTGCCAGATCAAGGCAGTATTTGATCTCATCGGGAGCATAGCGGAAGTTCAGCGGAACAGCCAGCGCACCGGTCTTGAGGATACCGAAGTATATCGGCAGCCACTCAAGGCAGTTCATCAGCAGTATTCCGACCTTATCGCCCTTCTTTACCCCTCTTGCAAGGAGCATATTGGCAAAGCGGTTAGCCTTTTCATCAAAGACTCTCCATGTGATCTCTCTGCGGTAATGGGCGATCGGATTTGTTTCGATCAGTTCATATTCTCTCCAGGTGACCTTACGGGTCTCGGTTATCTCGGGGTTGACCTCTACCAATGCGATATCATCGCCGTAGAGTTCTGCATTTCTTACCAGCAATTCGGTAATAGGCATAAACAACGTCCTTTCCTACATATTATAGCGCTTGCTTTATCAAATAAAAGCACAAAAGCTTAAAAGCGCTGAACACTAATTTATTATAACACAAAATCTAACAATTGTAAACCCCTTTTTTTTAATTCACGCTGCGCGCCCGTAGGGCGCTTGGGTTTGTTTCGTGCTGTGACCGCGACACCGCGCCGCGGACGGCTTGGCGTGATGTGACGTGGGACGCTCGCATTCTTGATGCGTTGGCGCGTTAGATTCTGTTATACGTTGGTGTGCGCTGTGTATCACTGCTTGAGTTGGTGTGTGCTGTGTATCACTGTATCACTGCTTGAGTTAGTGTGTGCTGCGTATCACTGCTTGCATTGGTTTGTTCTTGCTTTTGCAAACAACGTCCGACCCGCCGACAGTCTATCCTTGCCGCCCGCACAAACCTCGGCTCGGCGGCGTTGCGCCGTCCGCGCGAGGACAAAAACAGCCGATGATGCTCCACCGGCTGTTTCTCTTATTTCTTATTTATTCTTCTCCGTCATCCTCGGGCTCTGCGTCCTCTTCGATGACTTCATTTGCCTCTTCTGCCTTAGCAGCTGCTTCCTCCGCTGCTAACTCCTCCTCCGAGGGCTGCTCGATCTCCGTGATCTCTGCATCCTCTTCATGCTCCGCTCTCGTAAAGGCAACTACCCTGCTCTCCTCGCTCTGCAGCTTCATCATTCTTACTCCTGTTGCATATCTGCCCATTATCCGCAGATCTGCCGCCCTAAGTCTGATGATGATGCCGTCAGAAGAGATCATGATGATGTCGTCCTCTTCATCAACTACCTTGATTCCGCAGACATAGCCCTTTTCTTCGCTGACCTTATAGTTCAGCCTGCCGTAGCCGCCACGGTTCTGTACAGCGTATGCGTCCAGTGAGGTCTTGCGGCCGAGACCCTTTTCGGAGACTGTCAGCACGCTCGCACCCTCACGCACTCTTGCCATTGATACTACATAGTCGCCCTCTCGCAGCTTTATTGCCTTAACGCCGTGAGCCGATCTTGACATTGCTCTGATCTTCTGCTCCTCGACCCTTATAGCCATACCGTTGTGAGTTGCGATCATCAGCTGATCCGAACCGCCGGTCATTCTTACGCCCGCTATCTCGTCGCCCTCGTCCAGTCCGATAGCGATAAGACCGTTCTTGCGCACGTTCTTATAGGCTGAAAGCGGTGTACGCTTTATCTTGCCGTTTTTCGTCACCATGATGATGAACTTCTCGCCGCTGAAATCCTCGGTCTTTATCATCTGTGCGATCTTCTCGTTTTCCTTTAACGGCAGAAGATTGATGATGTTGCTGCCTCTTGCGGTCTTTGCACCCTCCGGCAGCTCGTAGCATTTCAGCCTGTACATTATACCGAGATTTGAAATGAACAGTATGTGGTCGTGGGTCGAGCAGATGTTCATCTCGGTAACGAAATCGTCCTCGCGCTGCTTAACGCCCGAAACTCCACGTCCGCCGCGGTTCTGTGCCTTATAGGACGAAATGGGAGTACGCTTGATATAGCCGTTGTTGGTATAGGTCACCACGCTCTCCTCAACAGGGATAAGATCCTCGATATCCACCTCGCCGCTGACATTCTCTATCATCGTGCGTCTGTCGTCACCGAATTTCTTCTGTATCTCCTCGACTTCGGAAATGATTATATCCAGCACTCTCTGATGATTGGAAAGGATATCCTCAAAGTCGGCAATCTTCGCCTCTATCTCTGCCAATTCATCAAGTATCTTCTGTGTTTCAAGGCCTGTCAGACGTCCCAGTATCATATTGGCGATATGATCCGCCTGTATTTCCGAAAGGCCGAATCTTGCGATAAGTCTTTCCTTGCCCTCGGGAATATTCTTCGAGGACTTCATTATCTCGATGACCTCGTCGATATTATCCAGTGCGATCTTCAGACCACGCAGGATATGGTCTCTCTCCTTAGCCTTTCGCAGATCGTAGCGTGTACGTCTTTCAATGACCTCTACCTGGAAATCTATATACTGCTGCAGGCATTCTTTAAGAGTAAGTATCTTCGGGATACCGTTCACAAGCGCCAGCATGATAACACCCACGGTGTCCTGCAGCTGCGTATATGAAAACAGCTTGTTCAGCACCACATCGGGGATAGCGTCCTTTTTCAGCTCGATGACTATGCGCATACCGTCTCTGTCGCTCTCGTCGCGCAGGTCGTGAATGCCCTCGACTCTCTTATCCTTGACAAGATTAGCGATAGCCTCGAGCAGTCTGCTCTTGATGACCATATAGGGTATCTCGCTCACGATGATGCAGTTTCTGCCGTGTATCTCCTCAATAGAGGTCTTGGAGCGAAGAGTTATCTTTCCTCTGCCGGTGCCGTAGGCAGCTCTTATGCCGGAGCGTCCCATGATGATCCCACCGGTAGGGAAATCGGGCCCCTTGATGCACTCCATAAGCTCGTCCAGTGTGCAGTCAGGGTTCTTGACGATAAGCTTCATTCCCTCGATTATCTCGTTGAGATTATGGGGCGGGATATTGGTAGCCATACCGACAGCGATACCGACAGAGCCGTTGCAGAGCAGGTTCGGAAAGCGTGAGGGCAATACCACGGGCTCCTTCAATCTGTCGTCGTAGTTAGGCTGAAAATCCACAGTTTCCTTGCCGATATCCGAAAGCATATACAGCGACATCTTAGACATTCTCGACTCTGTATAACGGTAAGCGGCCGGGGGATCGCCGTCAACGGAGCCGAAGTTTCCGTGACCGTCCACCATAGGATATCTAAGTGAAAAGCTTTGGGCAAGTCTTACCATTGCGTCATACACCGAAGCGTCGCCGTGAGGGTGATACTTACCCAGCACGTTTCCGACGGTATCGGCGCACTTACGGTATGGCTTATCGGGATAGAGCCCGTTTTCATACATAGTATAGAGTATCCTTCTGTGAACAGGCTTCAGACCGTCTCTTACATCCGGCAAAGCACGGGAGACGATGACCGCCATAGAATACTGCAAAAAGCTTTCCTGCATTATACTGTTGACATCATTTTTGATTACTGTTGAATTTTCCGCAAACAAAGCATTAAACTCCTTTCAGACGACCGCCCTGCAGTCATCTTCAATATAAAACCGAATCATCGGCAATAGCTCACAAATTTTTCAGATCAAGGCTGTATTATCCAAAAGCTCAAAGCCTTACTGCTTTCAGCTTTTCCCTTACGGTCTCTGTCTGACTGTCGTCCATGCATCTTTTTGGCAGAACGTATATGGTAGCCCGCTTTACGATGATAACGAACTTGTCATCCTTCTCGACAGCATCGAGCAGCGGGTCGTTCAGCTCAAATTCCTGCGGCGGTATCTCTTCAAAATCCTCTGCCGCCCGCTCCTCCTCGGGCACTATTGTTTCTATTCTGAACCTGTCCCCGTAAAGCGTGAAAATGTATCTATCGTCCTCGAGCATCTTCAATGCCTCCATAAGAGAGCGCCTTATCTTGACGTTGTTGTACCAGATCATCACAACAGCCGCTGCACAAACCGCCATGAGAATAAAGCTCATGACCTGATCCGGGTGGATGATCGAATTTACCAGAAAACCTATCCCAAGTATCCCGAACCCTATGCTCTTGATAACGTTCCTTTTGAATACATACCTTTTCTGAAAGACCTTGAATGCATCGTCCTCCTCGGGTATCGTTACATTGAATTCAAACTGACATAAGGAGGGCTCCTCTGCCGTTACAAGCTCTGTGTTTTCTGTTTCCAATAATAGACCCCCTTATATCCTGTCTGCATATCTGTGATCTTATACATCAAGATCCTTTGCATACTGCGCGTTCTTCTCGATGAATTCCCGTCTGGGCTGTACCTTGTCTCCCATAAGTATGGTGAATATCTCGTCTGCCTTGACAGCATCCTCCATAGTCACCTGTATCATTATCCTCGACTCGGGATCCATTGTGGTCTCCCAAAGCTGTATCGGATCCATTTCACCAAGACCTTTATATCTCTGAACATCCACCTTGACATCTGAACCGTTCTGTATCTCGGAAATATACTGATCTCTTTCCTCGTCAGAGAAGGCATATCTCACCTGCTTGCCTCTTGACACCTTGAAAAGCGGAGGCTGTGCGATATAAACGTGTCCCGCCGAGATAAGCTCTCTCATATAACGGAAGAAGAAGGTCAGCAGAAGTGTTCTGATGTGAGAACCGTCCACATCGGCATCGGCCATGATGATGACCTTGTCATATCTTAGCTTCGACAGATCAAAGTCCTCGCCCATAGATGTTCCAAGTGCCGTAACGACCGGCATAAGCTTGTCGTTGCCATAGACCTTGTCTATCCTTACCTTTTCAACGTTCAGCATCTTGCCCCAAAGAGGAAGTATCGCCTGAAAACGCCTGTCTCTTCCCTCCTTGGCGGAGCCGCCCGCCGAATCTCCCTCGACGATATATATTTCCGTACTTGAGGGATCCTTTTCAGAGCAGTCCGCAAGCTTACCCGGAAGAGACACGTTATCAAGTGCGCTCTTGCGCTTTCTTTCGTTATCCCTTGCCTTTTTGGCAGCCTCACGCGCTCTCTTTGCCGCAACTGATTTTTCAAATATCGCCTGTGAGGTCTCGGGATTTTCCTCAAGATAATCCATGAACCTTTCATAAACTATCTTTTCAACGAAGGGCTTTACCTCGGGGTTTCCAAGACGGCCCTTTGTCTGACCCTCGAATTCGCAGTTGGTCAGCTTCACGGATATGATCGCAGTCAGACCCTCTCTTACGTCCTCACCCACCAGCTTTTCGCCGTCCTTGAGCAGTCCGAACTTCTTTCCGTATTCATTCAGCACCTTGGTTATCATGTTTCTGAAGGCAGTTTCATGGGTACCGCCGTCGGGGGTATGAATATTGTTCGCAAAGGAGAGTATCACATCGTTATAGGTATCATTGTACTGGAGCGCAATCTCGCAGAACATATCCCCCTGCATACCTTGGAAATAGATGACCTTTCCCGACAGCGGCTCAACGCCTCTTGTCTTGTGGATATGCTCGACAAACTCCCTTATGCCGCCCACATAGTGCAGTGTTTCGGAAACTATATTGGCCTCGTCTCTCTTATCGGAGAATACGATCTTTATGCCGGCATTCAGAAATGCCTGTTCTCTTAATCTCGTCAGCAGGATATCGTAGTCATACACGGTTGACTCGGTGAATATCTCCGGGTCAGCCTTGAATGATACGGAAGTACCTGTTCTGTCAGTCTCACCGATGATCTTCAGCGGCTCGGAATACTGTCCCCTGTCAAACCGCTGGAAGTGTATATTCTTTCCGTCATACACAGTCAGCTCCAGCCACTCCGAAAGGGCATTAACTACAGACGCACCCACGCCGTGAAGTCCGCCGGCGACCTTATATCCGCCGCCGCCGAATTTTCCTCCCGCGTGCAGAACGGTATAGACCACCGTTGCCGCCGATATTTTCTCCGTAGGATGAATACCCGTAGGGATGCCTCGGCCGTTATCGGTAACTCTGATAACATCTCCGGGCAGTATCTCAACGGTTATTTCCGTACAGTAACCGGCAAGAGCCTCGTCGATAGCATTATCAACTATTTCATAAACAAGGTGATGCAGTCCCTTGGGTCCCGTGGAGCCGATGTACATTCCGGGACGGATACGCACAGCCTCCAGTCCCTCAAGCACCTGTATCTGATTTTCATCATACTCCTCGCTTACCTTTGAGATCTCACTGACCTCAACCAGCTCTTCCTCTGCCCTTTTGATTTCTTCTGACATAAAAACTATCCTCCAACTGATCTCAATGCAATATCAATAATAATAACTTTTCATAAACTACAGCTGACCCGAGGCTGCTCGTTTTTTCAGCGTTGAACAGGCAAGCTGTGAGATATAAACTCTCTCCGTAAGCTCCTCGTCCAGCGTAACGACAAAGCTTTTCGGCATCTCCTGTGTGCAGTTGACCACCCTGTTGTTCCTTGTGGCCTCTGCAAGAAAATCCCTTGTAAGCTTCGACACCGAGCTTTTCTCCAAATCAAATATCCCGATTATATATTTTTCATTCACAATAAAATCATTGCCAAGATGCAGATACATAAGCTATCCTTTTACCTTATCTGACTATTCTTCCCCCGCTGATATGATACATCTTCCCGGTCTTGTTTTTCGGGATGCTGTCATCACAGCAGGTAATAAAGACCTGCATATTATCTATCTTTGAAAGGATGAACTCCTGTCTTGAGGGGTCAAGCTCACTAAGAACATCGTCCAGCAAAAATACAGGCGACTCGTCCGTTTCGTCCAGCAGGATATTTGCCTGTGCCAGCTTCAGCACCAGCGCTATTGACCTGTGCTGTCCCTGTGATGCAAAATCTCTTGCCGGAAGCTCACCGATGAACGACATAAGCTCGTCCCTGTGAACTCCCTTACCCGTATAGCCCAGCCTTATATCCTCGTCCCGCATTTTTCTAAGACATTCCAGATATTCCTCCGCAAGGTCGCCCCGGTAGTCCAGCCGTCCCTCTATCCTGTCAAAAACGGTCGAGCTGTAGGAAAGCCTAAGCTCCTCCCTGCCTCCCGAAAGCTCCGAATAAAGCTTTGAAGCATATTCACCCAGCTTTTTTGAGTAGTTATATCTAAGCAGTGTCATATAAGCGCCCATATTTGCCAGCTGCATATCCCAGACCTCAAGCTCCTCCTTCTGTGAGCGCCCGAAGGCGATATTTTTCAGAAGCATATTTCTCTGCTCAAGTATCTGTTCATACTTCTCGCTCACAGACTTATAGGAATGCTTTATCTGTGCTGCCGAAAGGTCAATGAACTGCCGCCGCTTTTCCGGCGAGCCCTTTGAAAGCTCAAGATCCTCAGGCGTGAATATCACACAGCTGAAACCTCCGAAAAGCTTTGAGGGAGTTTTGACCTTTACCCCGTTTACGGTGCAGCTTTTATCCTTGACATAAGGCCGCGCCATACGGTAGGTTATGATCTGCTCTCTCTCTCTGTCCTTGAAAGCGAGTTCAATGCTCATGACCTCTCCGCCGATATCTATCATGTCCTTATCCTTGGTGTTCCGAAAGCTCCTCACACCGCTGCAAAGCCAGACAGCCTCGATCAGATTTGTCTTTCCCTGGGCATTGTCCCCGAAGAAAATATTGAGCCGCGGATGCGGATCTATTGCGATGCTCTTTAGGTTCTTGAACCCGTCCGCCTTTAATTTTGTTATTATCATATCAGACGATAACAAGCTCGGTGCCTATCTCGTCGATCTGCACCCTATCGCCTTTTCTTATTTTCTTTCCCCTCATCAGACACACCTCGCCGTTCACCTTTATCCGTCCCTCGGCGATTATCTCCTTGCCAATGCCGCCTGTTTCAACGCAGCCCGCGAATTTCAGCAGCGAATCCAGCTTGATGAAGTCCGTATGTATAGCAATTTCCTGCTGTTTCATTTTAACCCTTGAGACCTCTCTGCTGTCTGTCCATATCCTCGACAACTATATCGTATATTTCGCCCAGCGACCGGCAATACTCCAATACGAGCCAAGGCTCGTTGGTATGGTAGTGCAGCTTGATAAGCTCCTCGTCTCCTACTACCAGCAGGCTGTCGCCCTTGAAATGCTCAACGATATAGTCATTGATCTCGTCCTCGTCCAGATCCTCGCCGTCAATAAGCAGCTGGGTATCATATCTGAATTCCAGTGGTTCCATAGCTTTACTCCGTTCTATATATCTTATCCTTCCTTAGAGAGCCTTACCGGCAGCACAAGGAAAGTAAACCTGTCTCCGTCCATAGGAGATATTTTCATTGGCAGAAGGCTTCCGTTCATCTGCAGCTTTACCTTATCGTCGTCTATCTTTGTCAGCGGGTCAAGGAAATACTTGCACTTGAAACCGATCTCGATAACAGGCCCTGTCATATCCGCTCTTATCTCGTCCTGTATCTTACCCAGCTCGGTAGCGCATTTTATTTTAATCATCCCGTTTTCAAAATAGCATCTTACGGGGCTTGGAGTTCTTTCGCTGATAAGGAGCATAGCTCTTTCCAGCGACATGATAAGCTCCTTTCTGTCAACGATGACCTCGGTATTGCAGCTTTTCGGAAGTGCGCTCTTATAGGGGTGGAACTCACCCTCGATAAGTCTTGAATAAACGAGATATCCGTTTATCTCAAAAATGATATGCTTTGCCGCCACAAATATCTCACAGCTGTCCTCGTCGTTATCGCTCAAAAGTCTTGCCACCTCTGCAAGAGTTTTTGAGGGAACGATAAATTTCTTTTCTTCATCCGACTTTATGCTTTCGCTTCTTACCGCCAATCTGTAGCCGTCGATAGCGGCAAGATTGAGTCTGTCTCTTTCAAACTCGAACAGCTCGCCCTTCAGAACGGGATTGATATCAGTAACTGCTGCTGCGAAGATCGTCTGATTAATCATACTTTTGAGAATGGTCTGCGGGATACTAAGCTTCTCACAGTTTCTCTTATCGGGCAGCTCGGGATATTCATCTGCTGCCTTTGACATCATATTATAGACAACGGAATTTCCCGAAATAGTCACCTGCATATTTTCATTTATTTCGATAAGGATATCATCCGAATCCATTTTCTTTATCATTTCGCTGAAAAGCTTAGCGTCGATAAGAAAGCTTCCCTTGTCGTCAGATCTTACGGCTACGGTCGTTCGGATACCTATTTCCATATCATAGCCTGTCATTTCCAGCAGCGAATCAGCCAGCTTCATTTTCATTGATTCCAGTGACGGCAGTGAGCTTCTGTCGGATATTGCCTTTGAAACGTTTATGACCGCTTCATAGATCTTTGTTTTGCTGCAGACGAATTTCAAACTGATTACTTCCTTTCACCTCTGATTTTTTCAGAAAATATAAATGAATAAATAATTATTTTTTAGTATTAGTATTAGTGCCTGTTGAAAAGTTGAATGTCTGATCTTTTCTCGTTATCATGGGATAAATTTACTCTGAAAATATCGACAGAGTTAAGTTGATTTAATTTTGAAAGCTTTGAAACATTTTTTTCGGTTGATTGTTTTTGAAACACTTTTAAACATTTTGAAACGGTGTTGATTAATTCGTTGAATTTCTTCATTTTTCAACATTGAGTTTTAAACAGTGGGTTTGAAAAGCTTTAAAAACTTTTGCTTTTTCCGCTGCTTCGGGGTTTATGTGATGCTTTAAAAGTTTAAAGCTATATTGAAAACTTGCTTTGTTTTTAGCGGTAAGGTTCTTTCCTGCGAAATTGCTCCTGATGCTGTCGGCAGCTGTTTGCGCTATGCTTTGTTCGTCACCGGACGTTGAACGCGGTTGCGCTATGCTTTGGTGCGTCACCGGACGGAAATGCGCGCGGTCGCTGCGCTCCCTTGCTGTTTCCTGCGAGTGCGGGAGGGTGGCTTTTCCGGCGCTGCAATTTGGTGTGTCCTCATTGCTGTTGCGGGGGAAACAAACTTTTATGTTCTTTTGTTTCTTTATGCAGCGCCGGGGTCGTCGCTTCGCGCCGAACGAGGCTCTGCCTCGAGCTCCGCAAGGGGCGCTGCCCCTTGACCCCGCAAGCCTCTGGCGCGAGGCTTGACCGCGCGCTTTTTAATGCGCTTCGCGTTTTGGTTTACAGCTTCATCAGCACCGCCGGCAGTCTGTCTTTCCTCCTGCACTCGCTCCGGCTCGGCGGCGTTGCGCCGTCCGCGCGAGGACCGGCGAGGACTTATGACTTCAGATTTTTTTCCAGATCTTCTATTATGTGCTTGAACTCTTTGTTCTTGTTGATCTCATCAACTATGCTCTGATAATGTATCGTCATCGTCGAATGGTTCTTCCCAAGCTCTTTTCCAATGTCAAGATATGTCATTCCCTTGACCTCTTTCAAAAGGTATATTACTACCTTCCTCGCCCGGGATATGTTCTTGCTCCTGTTCGTCCCCCTAATGTCGTCCGGGTTGACCTTGAATACCATTGCTACTTCATTGATGATCCTGTCAACAGTAATCTCCTGCGGGTGGTTCTCTATCATGATCTCCTTCACGACCTTCTGCGCCATTGCCATTGACGGTGTTTCATTCGTGAATTCAGTCAGACCCTTCATTTTGTTGACCGTGCCCTCAAGCTGTCTGATGTTCGTCTTTATCTTCTCCGCAATAAGCCTGCATATGTTGTCGCTTAGCTGTAATCCCAACAGCTCCGCCTTTCTCTTGACGATAGCCATTCTCGTCTCAAAATCCGGCGGCTGGATATCTACCTGTACTCCCAAAGCAAATCTCGATCTTATCCTTTCCTCCAGCAGCGTCAGCTTTGACGGCGCAATGTCTGCCGTAAGTACGATCTGCTTTCTTGCATTGTAAAGATCGTTGAAGGTGTGGAAAAATTCCTGCTGTAGCGCCTCTCTCGTTGAAATGAACTGTATGTCGTCGATAAGCAGAAAGTCTGCGCCCCTGTATTTGTTGTGGAACTGCTCCATGTCCTTGATCTTGATAGCCTCAACAAATTCATTAAGGAAGTTTTCGCTGGTGGTATAAATGATCTTTATATCCGGGTTTTTCTTCCTGACTTCGTTTTCGATAGCCTTCATCAGATGTGTCTTTCCAAGGCCGGAGTCACCGTAGATGAACAGCGGATTAAAGGTCTGATTGGAATTGACTCCCCCGCCCGACTCGCTGTTGCCTGCAACTGCCATTGAAAAAGCATATGCCAGCTCGTTTGATTTTCCCTTTACGAAGTTTTCAAAGGTCAGCTCACCGAACTGGTCGGGGCTGGCGGCCGGAGCGGATTTCTCCTCCGTTTCCGTAACGCTTCTTATCAGAAGCTCCACCTTCACCGGAAAGCCCAGTACATTTTCAAAGCCCTCTTCAATAAGCTCTTTATAGTGGCTTATTATGATGTTCTTGTTAAACTCGTTATCCGTCAGCATATAGACGGTGCTGCCCTCAAATTTATAGGGGCTAAGCTTCATTATCCATTTTTCCAATGCGATAGAGCTGATCTTGTCACTTTGCTGTTCGAGGTATTTTATCACCTGTTCAAACGCCTGCTCGAGCGAATCCATTTTCATTTTCCTTTCCGTTTTTACCGTAATATTGAAATGCCCTGTATGTGTTGAAATTTATCTTAGGTCAAGGTTGGGATAGTGTTTTCAAAAAAAGGGCATAATACTCAATTCTATTTTATTATAACACATTTCAAAAAAAATTTCAAGTAAATTCGGCCTTAAATCTTATATAATTATAATAGTATCTCAAACCGCGCAGATACGTCTGTGATATATATAAGGCATACTGTATATAGTTCTGTATAAATTGGTTTTGTCAATATGTAGAAAGCTGAAAACTGTGGTAATAAAAAGTTTAGATTTTAAGTCCGCAAAAATCCTCCGGGCGCAGTTATTCGCGCTTAAATATATTTAAACAATTTGTGAACGGTCTTGACAAATACCTTTGCAATAGGTTATAATAGATTATTGCAAGGGTAAAGTATGGGCGAATTGTGCCTGTAGGAGTATTCTACCCGATTTACATAAGCGCCTGTTTTTGTGTAACGGGCAGATACTGAAGGGAGGAAAAGTGAAAATGAAAAGAACATATCAGCCTAAAAAGCTCCAGAGAAAAAAGGTTCACGGATTTATGAAGAGAATGTCCACCAGAAACGGCAGAAAGGTTTTGGCCCGCAGACGTGCTAAGGGCAGAGCAAGACTCAGCCACTGATCTCGTGACTATAGACCATATACCATTCAGCCTGAGCTGCTTGGTATAGGGTCTTTTGTCTTTTTTGGCAGATAGGATTGTTATTATGCTGTTTACCGAGATAATCAAGGATAACAAAATATTCCAGCGCTGCTTCCGTTCCGGCAGATATGTGAACTGTGGTTTTCTGACGGTATATTTTTCTCCGAACAGGCTTCCCGTCAACAGGTTCGGCATATCTGTGGGAAAAAAACAGGGCGGCGCGGTACAGCGCAACCGCATCAAAAGGATCTTCCGGGCAGGCTACCGTCTGTGTGAGGCTGAAATGCCTATAGGCTATGATCTTGTTTTTGCCGCAAGAAACGATGCCTGTGAAAAAAGCTCGGATGATGTCATACGTTTTATCCGTAAAAAGGTGATCCCTGCCGTAAATGAAAGCGGCATAAGGCCGGGCGGCAGCAGAAAGAAAAAATGAAGATATTCAGATATGTGTTCATGCTTCCGATAATCGTATATCGGAAATTGATAAGCCCCCTCTTCCCTGCAAGATGCAAGTATTATCCTACCTGCTCCTCCTATTGCCTTGAGGCTTACAGCAGGCACGGAGTTATAAAGGGAACTGTCCTTTCGGGGTGGAGGCTTTTGAGATGCAATCCCTGGAGCCTTGGGGGAGTCGATAAGGTCCCGGAAAAGCTCTCCTATAAGGATATAGTTACAGGAAATATGAGAAAGAAAAGTAAGGAATGATAAAATAATATGTTCAGTTTGTTTGCGACCCCTTTGGGCTTGCTGATGAAAGGCTGCTACAAGCTTATCGGAAACTACGGCATAGCCCTGCTTGTGTTTACTTTGGTTACCAGACTGCTTATGCTGCCTTTGAGCATCAAGCAGCAGAAAAGTACTGCCAAAATGGCAATGATCCAGCCGGAGCTGGAAAAGCTGAAAAAGAAACATGCAAAAAATCAAGAAAAACTCAATGAAGAGACTATGGCTCTTTATCAGAAGAGCGGCGTAAACCCTATGGCGAGCTGCCTGCCAATGCTGATCTCGATGCTTATCCTGTTCTCAATGATCCCCGTTATCTACGGGCCTATGACCTATGTCTCCGACGTGGATAAGGATATTGTTACAAAGTCAAATAACAATATCTCTATGGTCGCTGCCGTTTCACAGGACATCAAGAATCATGATACCACGGTAGCCAAGCTGCTTGAGGAAAACGGTACCTTTGATAAGATAAAGGAAAAGATCGTTACCGAAGAGGATAAGGATTATAAGAACACCTATAAGCTCTTCGGCTATGACAGCGATGCAGACTCCGAGGAAAAAACGGAAAAGGATAAGCTTTGGAAGGAGCTTACCGATATCTATACCAAATATCCCGGAATCGACGAGTTTATCACAAATCCCAATTATATTTCCCAAAATCTGGTAGTTTCACGTCCCGAGCTGGCTACGTTTGATTTTGTGGATGAGTCAAAGGAAAATGCAAAGTATCAGGAATTTCTGCCCGCAGAGGTAAGAGATTATGCTAAGAACTTCAAGTATGAGTTTTTCGGTCTCTCTCTCGGAGCTATCCCCTCCTTTAAAAGCTGGCTTGCGATAATCCCGATACTCTCCTTCCTGCTCCAGCTGGCAGCTACGGTAATATCCAATTACTTTACAAAGAAAAACAACCCTGCGCAGAAAATGGGCATGGGCATGAAGATAATGCTCTTTGCACTGCCCCTGTTCTCACTGTGGATCGCATTTGAGTATCCCGCAGGTCTCGGTCTTTACTGGATCTATTCTTCCCTCTTTGCAGTTATCCAGACGATATTCCTTAACCTTATATATACGCCTGCCAAGATCAGAGCCGCTGCTGAAGCTGATATGGAGCGTAAAAAGGAACAGCGCAAAAACGGCAAGAAGTCCTTTATGGAAAGGGCTTTGGAAATGCAGCAGGAGCAGCACGGCGAAAGGCCTGCCTCCTCCGGCGATGACGATGATGAGGACGATGACGGAGACGAGGAAAAGAAGCTTTCAAAGCAGGAGCTTAAGGATCTGCAGAGGAAGAAGCTGAATGAAGCAAGGAAAAGAATGGCGGAAAAATACGGCGACGAATATACGGAAGAGTAAGATATGAATTTCCGCCCGAAATAGAAAGGAATGGTTCAAAGTGAAAAAAATCTTTACCGCTGCCACTGTTGAAGAAGCTAAACAGGCAGCAGCAGCCGAATTTGGAGCGGCTGAAAGTGAAATCACATTTACTGTGATCGAAGAGCCGAAAAAGGGTCTTTTCGGAAAAGTTAAGGGAGAAGCAAAGGTCGAGGCTGAATATGAGCCGCCTGTAGCTCTGACAAAGGCAGATGCTGCTAAAAAGTATATGCTGGATATGATGTCGGCTATGGGTATTGAAAATGCAGAGATCACTGTAAGTGACACCGAGAGCGGTGCTATGTTTGAGATAAGCGGCGACGGTTTTGAGGAGCTTATCGGCAAAAAGGGTGAGCTTCTTGATGCGTTCCAGTACCTTTCTTCCCTCGTCTGCAATAAGCTGGACAGAGATTATTTCCGCATCTCTACCGACTGTGCAGGCTTCCGCGCCCGCAGAAAGGTCCAGCTTGAGGAGCTGGCAAAGAAGATATCCGCCAACGTCAAGAGAACCGGCAGGACTTCTGCTCTTGAGCCTATGAATCCCTATGAAAGACGAATCATCCACGCTACGGTTTCCGAAATCGAGGATGTAACCTCCCGCTCTACCGGTGAGGAGCCCTACAGAAAGGTGCTTATCAGCTCCACCGAAAAGAAGCCCCGCGGTGACTTCCGCGGAGGCAAGGGAGGCAGAAAGGGCGGCCGCCGCGGCGACAGAAAGCCAAAGGCACATTACGATATTACTACCTCCTTTGAAAAGGACTACAAGCGTCCCAAGCCCGAGGACAATCTGAATACAGGTCTTTACGGAAAGATCGAATTTTGATATTAATCCTTGGAGAAAGCTCCTGTGCTGAACAGCATGGGAGCTTTTTTGTGCCTCTTTTACTGCCAAGCTGGAAAATATTTGTTCCACGTGGAACTTTTTTTGAAAAAGGGCTTTTCAAATCTGTTTTTTTATAGTATAATGGATTATAAAGAAAAAATTATAGGAGAATCACTATGGGTAAAATTATTGCAGTTTCAAATCAGAAGGGCGGAGTCGGCAAATCAACGACTGTTGTAAATCTGGCGGCCGTCTTCGGACATAAGGGAAAAAAGGTTCTGATCGTTGATTTTGACCCACAGGGCAATACGACCACCAGCTACGGCATTAAGAAAAAGAGCATCCGAAACACTATATATGAAGTGATTATGGATGAATGTACTGTTTTTGAAGCCGCTGTTGCGACCGAGTGCCGCGGAGTTTCGGTCGTTCCTACGACACAGCAGCTTTCCGGCGCTGCGATAGAACTGGTGGGCATGAAGGACAGAGCCAAAAAGCTCCGTGAGCGTCTTGAGTCCGCCAAGGATTTTTACGACTACATTCTTATAGACTGTCCCCCTACGCTGGATATGCTGACGATAAATGCGCTTGTGGCGGCGGACAGCGTTATCATTCCGATACAGTGTGAGTTTCTGTCGCTGGAGGGTCTTGTGGAGCTTAATCAGACCATAGACCGTGTGCGCAAGGCGTGGAACCCCGGTCTGAAGATTGAGGGCATACTGTTCACGATGTATGTTGAACGCTACAAGGTCACGGGGCAGATCGCGGCAGAGGTGAAGAAATACTATCCCAAGGAGGTTTTCAAGACCTTTATCCCGAGAAATGTTGCCCTCTCCGAGGCACCGAGCTTCGGCAAGCCGGCACTGTATTACGACCCTAAGTCCAAGGGCTCGAAGGCCTATGAAGAACTTGCAAAGGAAATTGCAAAGAAAAAATAATGTTCCACGTGGAACAATCTCAAAATGAATGCTATGAATAAAATCAGTTTGAACGAATATCAGAATTATACCCGGTACGTTGAAAATATCAGCTTCGGAGAGGTCTATCCAAGGGCTGTTGTAAATGGGATGCAGTCGGGTGAGATATTCTCCGACGGGAAGGCTGTGCTGATCTGGCATTACTGCGGATTTGCATGGATATGCGGCGAGTACAGTAATGTCTTTTTGAGGGAAGCAGAGCGTCTGAAAGCTGACGCAAGGCGTCGGTTAGTTCTCTTTACCGGAGATGAACGGGTCAGTGAATTCTTTGAGAGATGCGGCGCATCGCTGGGCAAAAGGCTTTTTTTCAGATATACGGGAGCAGGCGCAGAGACAGCTCTGCCGGAGGGCTTTGAAATAAAGCCGATTGGCCGGAGGCTTTTTGAAGAACTGGAAGGCCGTGTCGAGCCGAAGCTGTTCTGGTCGGATGCCGATGAATTTGAAAGAAACGGCAAGGGCTTCTGCGTGATGAACGGAAGCGAGCCTGCGGCGTGGGCTTTTTTCGCATCCACCGACGGAAAAGAGGCTGACATTGGAGTTGAAGCCGCGGAAAAATACCGCGGCAGGGGACTTGCATCAGCGGCGGCATCGGCGGTCATATTTGCAGCAGTCAAGGAGGGATTAAAGCCTGTATGGGCGTGTGACAGCGGCAACAAGGCCTCACAGGGGCTGGCGAGAAAGCTGGGCTTTGAGTGCTGCGGAGAATGCCGGGTCATCAGATAAATGAAAATTGAAAAATGCAGGAGGTAGGTCATGCCGAGTACATTCGGAGCGGTACATTTAGCACATGAATTTTTGAGGCTGAATGTCCATGAGGGAGATATATGCATCGACTGCACAGCAGGCCGGGGCAAGGATACGGCGTTTCTGTGCGGGCTGGTCGGCAAAGGAGGCAGAGTCGTTGCGCTGGACATCCAGCCGGAGGCAATAGAAAGCACAAAAGCGCTGATAGAGGCATCGGGATATAATGACCGGTGCGAGGTGTATTTGGACAGTCATGAAAACGTAGATAAATACGCGGAAGAGGGAACAGTAACGGCGATAGTTTTCAACTTTGGCTGGCTCCCGGGGGGAGACCACAGCAAGCACACACAGACCAAAAGCAGTCTGGCGGCATTGGAAAAATGTCTGAAGCTTTTGAAGTTTGGCGGTGTCATGAGCCTTTCCATTTACTACGGGAGAGACACAGGCTTTGAAGAAAAGGATGCTATCCTTGAATACATAGCGGGACTGCCGGTGGGAGAATACGCGGTTGTAGTGAGCGAATTTGTGAACCGTCCGAACTGTCCGCCGATAAGCGTGAGGATATACAGGACGAACCTGTAGGGCTTACATAAAAAAAGGAGATAAAAATGATACATATAAGAGAGGCTAATTTTGATGATATTGAGGCGGAATGGAAGCTGGTAAGGCTTATCCCGACGGACGAGAACGGGTATATCAATCCGTGGTATTTGGTGAGCAGGTCGGATTTTGTCGGAGCGCTTTACGGTATGCTTGAGGCGGCGGAGGGCATCGGTCTGCCGGAGGGATATGTGCCGGAGACTACCTTGTTTATCTGGAAGGACTTTGAGCTTATCGGGCAGGCAAAGGTGAGGCATTATCTGACGGATTCGCTGAAAACCGGCTCGGGGCATATCGGCTACTGGATAGCGCCGCAGTTCCGGGGAAAGGGCTACGGAACGGAGGCTCTTCGGCTGGTGCTGGAATATGCGGAGAACGTGGTGCCGGAGGATGAATTCTATTTGAGGGCCAACAAGGACAACGGTGCATCGGTGCGTATCATGGAGAAAAACGGCGGCAGGGTCGTGGATGAAAAGGACGGAAAGGTGTTCGTCCGAATAAAAAAGCCGGACTGGAGCATATTGGAGAATGGGGCAGAGGTGAGCTTTTACGATACGGACGAGGCATCGGAGCGTACCTTCATGGATGCTGTCACGGAGCATTACGGCCGTATGCTGGAGGAAAACGGTGCGGGTGAAGCCGGCTCTGCAGGTGAGAAGCTAAAGGCACTGCGCAGCAGCGGTGAAGAGAACATTCTGAAGGAAATAAGGGATCACGGCGGAAAGCCCGTAGGATATATCTGGTATAAATTCGCGGCGGAGGAAAACAGGAGATTTGCCTATACGGTGTACCTTTATATAAATGAAGACAAGCGCTGCAGAGGATACGGCAGTGCGGCACTTAAAGGGCTGGAAAGGATAGCTGATGAACGGGGCTTCGGAGAGTTGAGGCTTTGCGTCTGGGAAAGCAACACCGGGGCGCAGCGGCTCTACCGCAGGCTGGGCTATGAGGTATATGGAAATGAAGGAAAGAAGAGATACATGAGAAAGATCAGACAGACATAAGGTTGAGTTAAATCAAATCTTATGCTTTTGGAGGAAAAATAAATGGAGCTTAAAAGACTTGACTATGAGCTTACCGTATGCAAGGTGAAAGACATAGCAGATATCAGTCTGGACAGCAAATTCTTTTTTATAGGGAAAACGGATGAAGAGCTGTCTCTTGTCTGTCTGACAGAAAATGTGCCGGCTGATACACTGGCACGGGAGGACGGCTGGAGAGCCTTTCGCATTCAAGGTGTGCTGGATTTTTCGCTTATCGGGATACTGTCACGGATTTCTGCTGTTCTGGCAGAGGAAAAGATCGGCATTTTCGCCGTTTCCACCTATAACACCGATTATATCCTTGTAAAAGAGGAAAGCTTTGAAGGGGCGATGTCGGTGCTGGCAGAAAAGGGCTATACTATCGTATAAGGAGAGTGAACAGGATGCTTAGGCTAAGACCCTATAAGGCCAGCGATGCTGAAACCATAGTATCGTGGGTGGGGGATGAGACCGCCTTCAGAAAGTGGTGCGCCGACAGGTATGAAAGCTATCCCATTACCGCAGAGGACATGAACAGGCACTACGATGCACAGCGGGACAGCGACAGCTTTTTTGAGTTTACAGCCTATGACGAAGGCGGGATAGCGGGGCATCTTATCATGCGGTTCACTGATGAAGAGAAAAGGATCCTACGGCTGGGGTTCGTCATCGTGGATAACAAAAGGCGTGGCATGGGCTTGGGCAGACAGATGCTTGATCTGGCCGTAAAGCTGGGATTTGAGATAATGAAAGCAGAAAAGCTGACCCTCGGGGTGTTTGAAAACAACGGGAGCGCCTATCGGTGCTACAGGGCGGCAGGCTTTAGGGATGTTACCCCGGAGGAGCCGGAATACTACGAGATTGGCGGAGAAAAATGGAAATGTCTGGAGCTTGAGCTTACAAGGTGAAGCAGCAGGACAATAATATAACGGAGGTATATGTAATGGCCAAAAAGGACAAGGAAAGAATGAAGCGAGGTCTCGATTCGCTTTTTGCAGATAACGGTGCAGAGGAGACCGAGGCTCCTGCAAGGGCAGAGGAAAAGCCCGTCACGGCGGAGGCGGAGCCGTCGCAGTCCGACAGCGGCGGACGGCTGACGAGCATAAGGCTCTCACTTATCGAGCCGGACAGGAACCAGCCGAGAAAGAGCTTTGACGAGCAGGCTTTATCGGAGCTGGCAGACAACATCTCACAGGTCGGCATACTGCAGCCTCTGCTGGTAAGGCCGGCAAAGGTGGCGGGGAGATATACTATCGTAGCAGGTGAGCGGCGCTGGAGAGCGGCGCGTTTGGCGGGGCTGACCGAGGTGCCCGTCATCGTAAAGGATCTGACACCCTCGCAGGCGGCGCAGGTGGCGCTTATTGAAAATCTGCAGAGAGAGGATCTAAGCCCGGTGGAGGAGGCAAAGGCCTTCAAGCGGCTGAAGACCACCTTCAGCATGACGCAGGAGAACATAGCGGCGGCGGTAGGAAAGAGCCGGTCGGCGATCGCAAATTCCCTTAGACTTCTGGAGCTTGAGCCGGAATGCCTTGAGGCACTGGAAAAGGGGAGCATCACCGTCGGACACGCCAAGGCGCTTTTGAGTATGCAGGAAAGAGAGGGTCAGCTGGCGCTTTTGGAGGTGACCTTAAACGAGGGGCTGACGGTAAGAGATCTTGAAAGGCTGTCGGCTAAAAAGCCCTCTGCCCCGGACAAGCCGGCGGCAAGGGCAGGAAGAGCCTTAGACGTGCATGAAAAGGAATTGCAGGAATACAGGCTCTCGATGAAGGAAAGCTTCGGTGTGGATGCGCTGTTCAAGAGGGGCTCCGGCGGAAAAGTGAGCATGAAGGTAAGCTTCAAGGATGAAGACGAGCTGAAGGGCTTTCTGAAAAGACTGATTGATAAATGATAAATGAAGTAAACGGAGTGAAAAATCTGATCCCGTCAAGGGCGGCGATGAAAACAGTCTATTGGATAGTCGGTGTTCTTGCGGGGCTGTGGATAACCATAACAGTGCTGAAACTGGTATTCGTCGGAGAGATAAAGCTGACGACCTTTTTCATACACCTTATCGTTTACGGACTGACAGCCGGAGTGCTGATACCGGGGTTTTTCGGGAAGAGTCATTTAAGCGTGAGCGAAATAGACATCGTCTGCGTAAAGGGCGTACTGACAGACAGAAAGGTCTATCTGCCTATGGACGCGGTAAGATCGGTGACTATGGTGGTAACGCCCTTTGGAGAATACACAGGGATGAACATTATAGTATTCAACGCAATGGGCTCGCGGCTGATCGTATGGTTTCTTGACAAGGAGGACTGTATAGATCTCTACGGGTATGTGAACGAGCTTATCATGAAGAGAAACGCAGAGATTTGACGAAAGTGCTTTACAAAAGCGGCGGGATGTGGTATAATCTTTAGTATGCGGAAAAGACAGACGGTGACAGATATCCTATGAATAAGATAATAGACTCACATACACATTACAACAGCCGGGAATTTGACGGACGCAGGGACGAACTGCTCACGGGGATGCTCGGCGGGGACTCGCCGGTGTGCGGAGTTATCCATGCGGCAACCGACGAAGCCTCCATGCTGTTCGGGATAGAGTATGCAAAGCGGTTCGGAGGCTTCTATACAAGCATCGGCTTTCATCCGGAAAATGCCAACGACCTGCCGGAGGATCCGGAGGGTATGCTGGAGGAGATGCTGAAAAGGTCGGATAAGATCTGCGCTGTCGGTGAGGTCGGGCTTGACTATCACTATGAAGGCTATGACCGGGAGGTCCAGATAAGGCTGCTCAGGATGCAGACAGAGCTTGCGGCGCGGCACGGCCTGCCGCTGATATTTCACTGCCGGAACGCAACGGAGGATTTTATGTCGCTGATGCGGGAATACAGACCCCGCGGAGTCGTACACTGCTTTTCCGGATCGGCAGAGACAGCGCGGGAGCTTGTGAGCTTAGGGCTTTACCTCGGCTTTGGCGGGGTGCTGACCTATCACAACTCAAAGCGGGTAAAGAAGGCCTTTGCTGCAGTGCCGGAGGACAGGTTCCTGTTTGAGACAGACTGTCCGTATCTTGCGCCGGAGCCCTATCGCGGTGAGATATGTGACAGCTATATGATAGAGCAGGTAGCGCAGTGCGGTGCGGAGATAAGAGGCACCGATGCCGACAGGCTCAAGGAGCTGGCGGCAGAGAACACGGAAAGGCTCTTCGGGATAAGGCTGCAGACAGAGAGCTAAGGCAACACCGCACGACCCGCGGCTAACGCCTCTGCACATCATCTGCTTGCCAGCTTTCCGTCATATTACCCAAATTCTCCTTGACTTGCGTCAGCAAGCCTGCGTCGAATTTAGGCAATCTGACGAAAAGCTGGACGG
>JAFSSS010000051.1 GCA_017450925.1 Ruminococcus sp.
CGCACGACCCGCGGCTAACGCCTCTGCACATCATCTGCTTGCCAGCTTTCCGTCATATTACCCAAATTCTCCTTGACGTTGCGCAAAGCGAAGCACACTTCGCTCGCAAGCCTGCGTCGAATTTAGGCAATCTGACGAAAAGCTGGACGGCGCATCTGATGCACAGGGGTCGTGCGGTGTTGCCTTAAATAACCGATAGAAAAATTTGATCGCTATACTTTGAGGTCACTACCCTCGCAGATCTGCTGGACGAGCTTCACGAAGTCCGGAACGAACCTCCTGCTTTCGGATTTGTGGGTGTAGAGGGCGCAGGGCTGCTTATTTCAAGTCAGACGGGGTATATGTTCCCGCCGCTTTCAGCAACGCCGGGAGCAGAGGCAGGATCAATGCTGCCGCAGGCGGTCAGCATTGATCCCATTATAAACGCCGCGATACAGTTATAACTCTGTTTTTCATATCGCGCCTTTTTCAGTCGGCCGAAGCTCGCCGTAGAAATAACCGGATGTTGCACCGCCGTCACACAGAAAGGTCGAGCCTGTGATAAATGCAGCCCTATCGCTCATCAAAAGCTCTGCCACATTTGCGACTTCATCGGCAGTACCCGGTCTGCCTGCCGGACACTTTGCAAACATATTCTTGTAAAAATCGCCCCTCGGGCCGTTGAATTCGTCTATCGCAAGGGGTGTAACGATGATACCGGGCGCAATATCATTGAGCCTTGCGCCACGCTTTCCCCACTTGACGCACTCCGCCATAACACGCTTTTCGTTGCAGCGCTTTGCCATTTGATAAGCGTGGAGAGTATCTCGGATGTTTTCGGGCTTGAGTATATCAAGGTCAAGCAGCTCCTCGGTGGGTGTCATCGCAAGCTGAAAGTCCTCCTTAGCAGTAAGCTGGGGCATTCTCCAGCCCGACTGACTGGAAATTGTAACTCCGCAGCCGCCGTTTGCAATGACCTTGCCGACCTCTTCAAGCAGCACGGCTGTGCCGTAAAGATCGACCTTCAGTATCGCTTCAACGGAAGCCTGCGAGGGCGAAACTCCTGCACCGTTCACAAGATACTTGATCTCGCCGAACTCCTGCGCCTTTGCGATCATCGCAAGAATGCTCTCACGGCTTGACAGATCCATTTCAAAGGGTTCTGTGTCAAAGCCTGCATCATTCATGATCTTAGCTATCGTATTACAGTTATCCATATTCTTATCACCGAGGACGATCTTCCTGCCATAGCCTATACGCCTTGCAATAGCCATGCTGATCTGTCCTGCGCCTGTTACGATCATGACTTCCTTCATTTTTATTCACCTCAAAATTGATCTTTCAGTATTTCGATAAATTCATTGGAATGCTTTTTGGGGTTATCGACCTTCATAAAAGCACAGTACCGCCTAATGATCGGCTTGCCGTTTCGCAGGAGCCTGACCGCCTTCGTGGTGGTCTGCACCGCATCACCGCTGCCCTCTATCGGCATAAATCCCTTGCCTTGAATGACCTGCATCAACGCATCGTCGATAAACTCCGTGAAATATATCTCGCTTTGAAAGCCTAAGTCATTCGCATAAAAGCTGCGTTCTGTTTCCTGCTGATCGGGTGAGGAAAGGAGTATCAGCGGAGTGTTTTTAAGGTCTGATATTTCTGCCTCGTCAAGCTGTGCAAGAGGTGAATTTGACGATATTTCCGCATAATATTCCCGGATATCAAGCACGATATTCACATACTCGTCAGAGAACGCCCTGCGCTGATCGTTGAGGACAATATCAAGCTCACCGTTTCGCAGAAGTGCGTAAAGTGCATCATGATTGCCGTGTGTGACCTCTACCGTCACATCGGGATACTGCACTGTGAATTTTGACACGGCGCTGTTGAACTCCTTGCCGCTGTAGCCTTTGAGCAGCCCGACCTTCAGCAGCTCGCCGCTGTTGCCCGACTGCCTTTGCAGCTCACGCAGCATATTATCATAATCCGCCACCAGTACAAGGCTTTTCTTGTAGAAAAACTCTCCTGCGGGAGTCAGCGTGAAGCTGCGCTTTTTGCGCTCTAAAAGCGTAACACCCAGTTCATCCTCAAGCGCCTTGATCTGCTGTGAGATCGCCGACTGCGAGATAAAATGCTCCTCTGCTGCGGCGGTGAAGCTGCCGAGCCGTACCACCGACTGAAAATAGCGTATCTGTTTCAGCATCATCTCACCTCAATAGGTCGAGGCGCTCGCCAGTGCAAAGCGCCAGTCACTGTTTTTCTTCACAAGCTGAAACCGCAGCTGCAGCCGCCAGCTATGCGTTCCGCCGCCGAATACCGCCGCTGTGACCCTGCTCCTGCCGACCAGCACAGCCGTATCGCCCTTGATCTCTGCCTGCATATCTTCATGACCTGCGGAGTAATAATTCAGCGTGCCGTCCATTATCGCATTAATGTAGTCCTGCTTGCTCTGCCGCATACCCGTCATGTGAACAAGCACAAAGCCTTCATCGTGGACACGTTCAAGCTCGGCTCTGTCCTTGTTCACCATAGCGGTGTACATATCCTTGTAGAGCTGAATGATCTGTTCCTTGTCGGTCATACGCTTTTCTTCGCCCACGCAGCCACCTTGCTCTCGGAGTTTTCCGACTCTGCCCCGTGAACCGAAAGGCCAGCCTTCACAGTCGCGCCCTTGCAGAGAGCCTTCAGATCGCGCTCGCTTGAACCCATACCGCTGCCCTCGTTGGTGCAGAAGGGGATGACCGTCTTGCCGGTAAGGTCATTCTTTTCAAGGAGCGTGAACATACACATGGGCATCGTCCCCCACCAGTTGGGATAGCCGACAAAGATCGTGTCGTAGTCCTCAAAGCTGGCGGGATAAGCCTTGATCTCGGGGCGAGCCTTGGCACGAAGCTCCTGCTTTGCCTCCTCGATGCAGGTCATGTAGCTTTCGGAATAGGGCTTGACGGTATCGACCTCAAAGAGATCGCCGCCCACAGCGTTTTGGATGTACTCCGCCACACGCTCGGTGTTGCCCTTGGCGATAGTTTTTAAGCCGCCGTTCCAGTAGTTTTCGCCCTTGCGGGAATAGTAAACGATAAGTATTTTAGACATAATCATTACCTCCGGATCTGTTTGATGTTCATATTATACCACGGAAATCAAGATAAATCAATCGGAATTTCGGATGAATATGATAAGTTTTACTTATGAATGAAGCAGGAGCATACGGAATCAAAGCATGATACTTTAATGACCTCGTACACTATTGAAACGAAACAGCAGATAACGCCCTATGCTCGATCAGCAAGCCTTTTGAGCTTCTTCCTTTCGAACAGTTTGTTTTTGTTGCGCCGGCTCGGAAATTGAAAAAAACAGGCTCTGATGCGTTTGGATCAGCATCTGAACCTGTTTATCGTTTTTGAAATATACAGATCATAATAAAGTGCGCAGATACGCTGTTTGCTCCGGCATCCTTAAATGTGGCTAACGCCGGTCTCCCGCTTTGACACAGCCTTATCGCCGGTCTGTTTTGTATCAGCTCGTATGCAGCTCTTTTCTGTTGAACTCCTCGGGAGTGGTAAAGGTGGGAACTATTCGGTGGAGAGCCGCAACGGCTTCGGCCTCGTCGTCCTTTTCGGCGTTCAGCTTGAGCATTTCAAGGTCTGCCACAAAGGTGGGCTCGTCTATCTCGATCTGCTTTCCGATGAAGATCAGCTTGTTCTGGGTACTCTTGAGCCCCTCCTCCATCATAAGAAGCTCCTCTCGGATCTTTTCGCCGGGGCGCAGGCCGGTGAACACGATGTCGATATCCTCGTTGGGCACCTTGCCGTACATTCTTATCAGATTTTCCGCCAGCGTTACTATCTTCACGGGCTGTCCCATATCAAGCACGAAGATCTCGCCGCCGTGGGCGATAGCTGCCGCCTCCATAACAAGGTTCACGGCCTCGGGTATCGTCATGAAATAGCGGATGATCTCGGGGTGAGTAACGGTAACGGGGCCGCCGCGCTCGATCTGCTTTTTGAACAGCGGGATAACAGAGCCGTTGGAGCCAAGCACGTTGCCGAAGCGGGTGGTAACAAACTCTGTCCTTGTATCGGGCTGCTGTGAGAGATACTGGATGACCATTTCGCAGCATCGCTTTGAGGCACCCATGACGTTTGTGGGGTTTACGGCCTTATCGGTAGAGATCATCACGAACTTTTCCACGCCGTGATACTCTGCCAGTGTTGCCACATTAAATGTACCGATGACGTTGTTCTTGATAGCCTCCATAGGACTGACCTCCATAAGGGGGACGTGCTTGTGAGCCGCCGCATGGAAGACGATCTGTGGCTTATACTTCATGTAGATCTGGTTCATACGGTGATAATCCCTCACCGATGCGATAAGGGTTACGAGGTTCAGACTGTCGCCGTACTCCATTACCAGCTCCTGCTGAATCTCGTAGGCGTTGTTTTCATAGATATCAACGATAACGATCTGCTTCGGGCCGAACTTGGCGATCTGCCTTACCAGCTCCGAGCCGATCGAGCCGCCGCCGCCTGTTACCATGCAAACCTTGCCGGAGATAAAGGCCTTGATGTCCTTATTGTCAAAGGAGATCGGGTCACGTCCCAGCAGATCCTCGATGCGGATATCCCGCAGCTGGCCGATGATAGGCTTGTTCTCGTTGAAGATAAGGTCGCCGATAAAGGGGATGACCTTGACATTGACCTTCGTGTTCTGACAGATATCGAGGATGTTGCGCTTCTTCTCCTCCGGGCAGGAGGGGATAGCGAAGATGATCTGTTCAACGTTAAATTCCTTTACGAACTCGGGGATATTCTCGGTAGTTCCAACGACTGTAACGCCGCCCTCGAACTGCTTGCCGATCTTTGCGGGGTCATCATCCACCACGCAGACGGGGTCATATCTTGCCGAAGCGTTTTTCTCCTTAAGCAGCTTTGCGCGTTTGATCTCGGTCATCATAAGCTCGCAGGTGGTGCCGGCGCCGACGATCATAGTCCGCTTGCCGCTGCCCTTGGGATTGCTGGCCGATAGGGTAATAAAGGCGCTCTTGAAGAGAAACCTAAACAGCATGATCCCGGCGACAGAGATCCCGACGTGCAGTGCGGTAAAGGCGGGATAGAACTGTGAGGTCATCAGATAGGTGACCGAGTAAGCCAGCAGGAAGCCCGAGAGGGCGCCCACAATGCAGAAGGCATAGTCCTTGGATCTGAAATAGCGCCACATTTTGCTGTAAAGCCCGCAGAAGGTCATAGATGCCACGCAGAAGAATGCGCTCATGACCATGTTCTCGGTAACGTGTCTGCCGCCGATAGCTTTGGAAAAAGCAGACAGTATAAAATTTGCGATCAGTGCTGACACAACGATTATGAATACATCGGCAATTGCCAGCAGCAGCTTACGCTTGTTGAAATTTTGCAGGTAGGAAGATAACTTTTTCAAATAGCTTAACCCCTTATACACATATGTCTGTGATTATTCTGTGATTATATATCTCTAACTATTATAGCGCAAAAGTCGTTTTGTGTCAATAATTAATTTATGGAATTTGATGCCAGTGGTCTGACGTTTTCATGTAGGTTATACAAATATCAAGCATCAGCTGCGGGGCGCCTCACGCTTATGACTGCGTTTTTCGGAATACATCCGCTCGTCTGCAAGGCGGATGCTCTCGTCCAGCTCCTCGGCGCTTGAAAGCATAGAGGAAAAGGCACCGATGCTTATCTCGACCTTGAAAACGGCTCTTGCTCTGGCCTCATGCTCGGCAAGTGCCTGACGGATCCTGCGGCCGTAGCTCTCGATATACTCCTCGTCGGAGGAAGCGGAAAGCACAATGAACTCGTCCCCACCGAACCGCGAGCAGATATCGCCCTCGGCCGAGCATTTTACAAGCGCCGCAGCCAGCTCCTTGATAGCCTTGTCGCCCTCGTCGTGACCATAGACATCGTTTATACCCTTGAGGTTATCCATATCCACCGAGAAGATGACCCCCTGCCTGCCGTTTCGGGCAAGCCTGCGGACGAGCTTGACGGCGTTCTTGTAAAAGCCCCGCCGGTTATACAGCCCTGTCATCGGGTCGTGGACGTGCATTTCCGCCAGACGGGTATTGGCACGCTCTATAAGCATTCTGATGCGGAAGCTTTCCAGTATCTGGTTCGTAAGCATGGTAAATCTGCGTTTGAAGCGGAAATGCGGTTGAGCCACATCCAGGCGGAAGGCTATATAGCCCAGCAGCTCGTCCTCGTGATGCAGGGGGGCGAACATAAGACTGCCCAGCTCTGCCAGTGTTTCGTCCATATCCGGCAGCAGCGAAAGCGTATCGAAGAGGGTGTCATTCTTTGAGGGATCGACGGTGTACATCAGCAGCCGCATCCTGTCGGTGAATTTGCCGGAGAAGCGTTTTTTGGAGCGCTTGTCGGAGAAGTAATCCACATCCACGCAGCACCAGGTCTGTATATCGCAGTAGTGGTGGATGACCTCGACCAGCTTGGGAATCTTCGTACAGGAAAGCCCTCTTGCAAGATAGGTGAACATATAGTTCTCGTGGTTATCGTCCAGCAAGAAATCGGAATTGAGCTGCATCACCTTGTCGGCTATCACCGACATATTCACAGGCACGCACCCGCAGGACTGGGATATCCTGATCCGATAGGGTATCTCCAGCACATCCGGCAGCACTTGATGCTCTGTCAGCCTTACGGCGGCGCTGACGGCGGCCATGCCTGCCTCGTTGATATTGACGGAGCAGGTGGTCAGACGGGGAGTGTTGTATTTTTCCAGATCTATCCCGTCGAAGCCGGTGACGATGATATCCTCCGGCACATCCAGTCCATGCTCCTTCAGCACATGGCAGACCTCGAGCGCCATAGAGTCGTTGGCACAGATTATAGCCTCGGGCAGCTCGTCGGGTCTTTCGAGCCACTGCTCGGTGACGCGGCGTGCAGGCTCTGACCAGAAATCGCCGTAGCCCAGCCTTTTCTCGTCGAACTCAATGCCCTCCTCCGCCAGCACCTTTTTGAAGCGTGAGATCCTCTCGTCAGAGAAGCTGTTGCCTTTGAAGCCGGCCATGAAGTTGAACCTGCGGCAGCCGTGGACGGTGATTATGTGGCGCACGATCTCTTCAAAGCTGTCGCCGTAATTGAACACGACGCTCACGCAGCCCTCGATCCTTCTGTCCATTGAGATGACGGGGATGCCGCGGCTGTGAGCCCTTTCAATGATATCATAGGTGACCTTGTCGTACTTAATGGATTCGGGCATGACGATAAGGGCGTCCAGCAGGTCAGAGTCAGTGAGACTGTAGATGCCTGCTTCGCCGTCGGCATACGCATTATCCTTATACAGATCGGTAAAGGTGCTGAACACCAGCGTTCTGAACCCGAGGGGCTCGGCATTCCTTACCACGGCCTGCACCAGCTCGGTTACATTATCCTCCTGTATCCCGCCGGCGCAAACACCCAGCACCTTATACTGTTTACCGTTATGTTCGATCATCGTAAATCATCCTTACCAATCAGAATCCAAGGCTCTCCTTTACGAGGATGACCTTCATCCTGCCCTTGTTCCTCTGCCAGGCGGAGACCACATAGTTGCAGCAGATACGTCCCTCGCTCCTGCAGCCCGAGGGCATATCGCCGCCGGCCTTGAGCGAAACGCACTCGCCGGTGACGGTGCAGGGGGTATTGCAGTTGAGTCTGTCTGCATTCGGGGGAGCGGCACAGGTCTTGACCCGCTTAACGGCATCGTCAACAGTTCTTACGACCTTATTGCAGCCCACTATGAATATCACCGACTTAGGCCCGTAGAGTATAGCGGCCACGCGGTTCGAGTTTCCGTCAACGTTATACAGCTCGCCGTTTTCGGTGACTGCGTTGGCAGAGGTCAGGAACACATCCGCGGTAAAGGTCCTGCGGTAGATATCCTCCACGGACTCACGGTCGGAGGCCTGTGAGCGGTCAAGGAAATTATACTTTCCGCTTTTCATCAGCTCAAGGACGCCGCTCTCCGCCAAAGTAACAGAGCCGCCGCAGGAGATAGTGTCGTTTTCCTTCATAAGGCTTTCTGTGATCTTGACAGCGTCGGCACAGTCTTCGGCGATATAGGCGTCGATATTATTCTTACGAAGATTTTCTGCAGTACGTTCAAGCTTTCTCTCGATCGTTCTTTTCATGATCTCGTTCATTATATCACTCCGTTCATAAACCTGTATATAAAAGCATATAATTCAACTGGAGCCGTTGGTGCAGCGCTCTGAAAAAGCGTTTGCGCACAGAGGCTATACATTTATATAATAGCACACATACAGTATTTCGTCAAGTGAAATCTTTAAAAATACGTTAATACGTTTAAGAAAAACCTTGATAATATGCTTTAGAAAACTATATCTGAATGGAGGAAAATGCATGACAGATATTACAGGGGTACACAGTCTGATACTTGAGAACCGCTCACGGCTGGAGCTGACGGGGGTAACGGATGTTGACCGCTTCGACGAGCAGGAGATCGCACTTTTCACCCAGCAGGGAGAGCTGACCGTCCGCGGCAGCGGGCTTCACATCAGCGAGATGAGCGTTGACCGGGGAAAGCTTTCGGTAGAGGGCGAGGTAACGGCGCTGATCTACGGCGACAAGGACAGAAAGAAAAGGCTTTCGTTTTTCGGAAAGCTTGTGAAATAAGATGACAGAGCTGCTTTACATGACGGATGAAAATGTCTTTCCGTTAAGGCAGTCGGCGGCCTTCGACCACGAGACCTTTGCCTGTGCCTGTCTGCTGGGGATAATACTCGGGGCGGTGTATGATACCATACGCGCGGTCAGACGGGGAGCCCGCCTCGGCAGGGCGGCGGAGAACCTTTCGGATTTCTTTTACACGCTCTTTTTCTTCTTCTGCTATTTTATCCTATCGGCGGCACGGACGGGTGAGCCCCGGCTGTTCACCCTCGCGGCGATGCTGGCGGGCGCTGCTGCGGAGCGCTTTACTCTCGGAAGGCTGCTGATGCTTGTGTTTTCGCATATATCAAGGCTGTTCAGAAGGCTTTACGACCGCACCCTCGGCAGGGCAATTGCTAAAATTATACAAATAATCAAGTCCCGATTTGTTAAAAGTAAATCTAAATTGAGAAAATTTCAAAAAAACAGGAAAAAGGTCTTGAAAGTGTAAATATTTTGTTGTATAATATATTAGGTTCATTGGGTCATTACGATTTCGGGAAAGGAAGTGCGGGATATGGCAGAGCAGCAGGCTGAAGTCAAGCAGGAACGCAGGTCTCACAGCAGGTTTGGTCACTTTATCGCCTTTGCCGCAGTCCTGTGCTTGATAATCTATGCTATTTTCAACATCATTTCCCAGCAGGCACAGATCGTTGAGCTGAAAAAGCAGAGCGAGGCTCTTGCTGCGCAGATCACCGATCAAGAGCAGAAGAACGACGAGTATATCCGTCTGCTGCGCTCGGGGGATGAGGCTGAATACATGGAAAGAATAGCTGTGGAGCAGCTGGGGTATGCTTATCCCGGTGAGCGCCGCTTCTATATCGTTGAACGCAATGACGACGAGAAGTAAAACAATCTGAAGAAAGCAAAGAGGTAAGGAAAAGCTGATGCAGCTCGAGGTAGGTAAAATTTACGAAGGCAAGGTAACCGGTATCACTAAGTTCGGGGCTTTTGTTGAGCTTGACAAGGATACCACCGGTATGGTACATATTTCCGAGGTCGCTAATTCATTTGTCAATGATATCAGGGAGCATCTTACGGAAGGACAGGCAGTTAAGGTAAAGGTGCTTTCGGTGGGCGAGGATAAAAAGATAAGCCTTTCTATCAAGAAGGCTCTTCCCGCACCCGAGAGAAAGGCTCCCGACCGCCGTCCCGGCGGGGCGCGTCCCCAGCAGGGCAGGCCTGCGGCGCCGGCGGCAAGAAGAAAATTCGAGCGCCCCGAAAAACAGGATTTTGCCAAGAACCCTCCCCCGGTATATGATGCCGGTGAGGGCAGCCGTGATGCAGGCTTTGAGGATATGCTTAGCCGCTTCAAGGCCAGCAGTGAGGAGCGCATCTCTGACCTCAAGCACGTTATGGACGGCAAGAGAAGGAATACCTCGAGAAGAAAATAAAATACACGCCGCTTTTCGGTCAACGTCTGAAAGGCGGCGATTTTAATGTTGAGGGGCTGTGCAGAAAATGAAAAGGATAATTGCTGCCATAGCAGCAGCGGCTTCGGCTGCTCTGATGCTCTGCTCGTGCATAGGCGGAGCAGCTGACGCAGAGGGCGGCGAGCTTATCAAGAAGGCGCGTGCGGCTTACAGGGAGCTGGACAGTGCAAGGGTGCTGATGACCAATACCGCCACGGGCGAGGTGGAGCAGGAGTTTACCTTCAAATACGACGAAAAGGACATCCTTATCTACTCCTACCGGGGGAAGAGCGAGAAGAACGAATATGCTCAATACAACAACGGTGCCGAGCTTTTCACCTATGAAAACGGCGAGGTGACCTACAAGCAAAAGGGCGACGAGGGATTTGTGCTGTATATGCGGGAGACGACACATCCGCAGGCGGACGAGGGGCTGATACTTTACTCACCGAAGGCGATAACCGAGGCCTCGCAGAAGGAGGAGAACGGCCTGACGCACATTCATCACGTCTATGATGTTTCAAAGATAGGAGCCGCCTCCGAAAGCGGGACTGTCACGGCCTTTTCCGCCGAGTATTATTTCAGCGGCGAGGCGCTGCAGTATTTCGTGGAGACCACCACTGTCGAGGAAAACGGCGCCGAAAAGCAATATGCCTACAAGGTGGAGATCACCGAAAAGAATGCGGTCGATAAGGTCGAGAACACAGTCAAGGCGTATGAATAGCTGAAAGATGATAAAAAGGAGCGCTTGCCGGGCGCTCCTTTTTTGTGATGAAGGGGACTTATCTGCTGAGGTTGTCGCTGTCGAAGAAGCTGAAGCCGCCGAGGACGCTGATGAAATCGTCAACATAGCGGTCGTTGCTCGCATTCCAGAAGAAGCCGAGACGGGCAAGCACCTGAGTGGTGTAATGTGCGGTGAAGGGCAGCTGTACAGCATGGCTGCCGTGTGCGGTGTCCATATAGGCTATCATGCTCTGGAGGATAGCGGCCTTGTCGGGATCCTTTTCGGCCTCGGACACGGCGGCGGCAAATTCGTCATATTCAACGAAACGGATATCCATGCCGTTTGCGTTCATGCGGCGGATGATGTCTCCCAGCGGGAGGGTGTGGTTATTCACTGCGTTGAACAGGCAGCATTCCCTGGGAGTGCGCGCCAGCTTCAGAAATGCGCGGCAGGAAACGTCGATCGGCCCCATGCAGACCTGGTTCTCTATCATCTGATAGGGGAAGCAGCCCAGCATACTGTAGGAGCGCAGACGTCCCATGAAGCTGTTGGTAAGGAAGTTGATCTGGAACTCGCCGTCAGACTCGCGGGCAGCAAGCGTGCCAACACGAATGACCTTGGCATCCAGCCCATTTACCGCCGCTTCAAGCACGGCTCGCTCGCCCATAAGCTTTGAGGCGGTGTACTTGTTGTCAAGGGTCTGTCCGAAGTAAAGGGACTGCTCGTCCAGCGAGGACTGGGGCAGGCTTTCGGGAGCCTCGGACGTTCCCGCAACGGAGATCGTGGAGAAGTGGATAAGCCTTGCGTTAAGGCTCCGGCAGAGGCGGATGCAGTTCACCGCACCTCCGATGTTGATGTCCTCGATATCAGTGCCGCTGGAGAAGTGCTTTACGTTGGCGGCACAGTTGAACACGGTATTGATCGGCAGGCTCTCGAACTGCCGGAAGCTCTCGTAGTCGGTAACGTCGCCGTCCAGCGCTGTGACGCGCTGATCTATGACGGAGTTGTAGCGGCTGCCGAAATAGTAGAACATCATGCTCTTGATGCGGTCGCCTGCACTGGGGTATCTGCCCTTGCGGATAAGACACCAGGCGGTGCCGCTTTCCTCGTCAAGATACTGTGCCAGCAGGTGAGCGCCCATGTAGCCGGTGGCACCGGTTATCATTATATTCCCGAGATCGCGCATAGTGCCGTTCAGGAAGGACTCGACTGTGTTCTTTTTAAGGAGGCCGTTTATCTCGGAGTAGTCGTAGCTGTCGAAGTCAAAGAGGCTGCCGCTCTTGGCTTCGTTCCCGGCAGCGAAAAGCTCTGCCAGCGCCCGGGGGGTGGTGTATTTGAACACATCACCGTAGGTGACGGGATAGCCGTTTTCCGATGCTGCCAGCACCACAGAGGTAACTATCAGCGATGTTCCGCCAATCTCGAAGAAATCATCGGTGGCGCCGACGCGGTCAAGCTTGAGTGCCTTGGCGAAAGCATCGCAGAAAAAGCGCTCGGCCTCGTTGGCGGGCTCTGTGAACTCGCCCATATTCACCGGAACAGGCTCCGGCAGGCGTTTCAGGTCGGTCTTGCCGTTGGGGGTCATGGGCATTTCAGACATTTGCAGGAATGCTGTCGGCACCATGTAATGGGTCAGATGCTTTTTAAGCTCTGCCCGCAGCCCGTCGATATCGACGGGGACATCGGCGGTGAAATAGGCGCAGAGGTTTTCCTGTTCGTTGATCCTGCGAATGACCACTGCCGCCTTTTTGATATGGGGCTGCGCCTCGATAAGGCCGATGATCTCGTCCAGCTCGATGCGCAGGCCGCGAAGCTTGACTTGATTATCCAGCCGCCCGAGGATCATGACATTCCCGCCTTGATCCCATTTTGAATAGTCGCCGGAGCGGTAAACTCTCTCGCCGTTATAGTCGATGAAGCGTTCGGCGGTCATTTTCTCCAGATTCTTATAGCCCCGTGCCACGCCGGTGCCGCCGATAAGCAGCTCGCCCACTGCGCCGTATGGAGTAAGGTCTCCGAACCTGTCAACGATGTATTCGGTATAGTTGAGCAGAGGTCTTCCCACGGTGATGTGGTCGGCATTTGTGAGGTCGGCCGCGTTGCAGGAGACGGTTATCTCGGTGGGGCCGTAGGTGTTCATGATGCGGGTAGCGGGGCAGCAGCGGCTGATGCTGTCTCTAAGGCTCATGGGATAGCCCTCGCCGCCGGACATTACCAGCCTGCAGCGTGACAGCGCCCTGACAAAGGGCTCATATTCCATATACTGTGCCAGACGGGAGGGTGTGGCGTTGATGCAGTCGGCGGAGTATTTATCCATAAGCTCTGCGAGAACGCGGGGGTCGTTCATCTGATCGTCGCCGGCGAAGATCAGCGTTTTGCCGTTGCAGAGGGCGGCGGTATGCTCCTTGAAGGACATATCGAACGACACGGTGGTGACTGACAGATAATTCTCGACGCTGTCGCTGATGAACTTCATATGGGGGTTAGCCGGGTGGGGATAAAGATAATTGCAGATGCCCCTGTGATGCAGCATTACGCCCTTTGGCTTGCCGGTGGAGCCGGAGGTGTAGATCATATATGCCAACTCGCTGTCGGACATTTTCACATCCGGGTCGGAGGTGTCGCTGCCGGAAAGCAGGTCGGACACATCTATCGCCTTTTCGGCGGGGTAGTCGGCAAGCTTGTCGGAGGTGGTGATGATGAAGGCTGCCTCGGAGTCGGTGATTATATGGTTGATACGGTCGGCGGGATACTGGGGGTCGCAGGGGATGAAGGCGGCACCCGCCTTGTTCACGCCGAACATACAGGCGAAGAAGGCAGAAACTCTCGGAAGGAGTATAGCAACGCTCGAACCGACAGTAACGCCTCTGGCGATCAGTCCGTTAGCGGCGATGTTGGCCTTCTCATTCAGCTCTCTGAAGGTATAGACAGCGTCCTCGGCGATAAGGGCGGTTCTGTCGGGCGTTTTCTCCGCATGGGCTTCAAACAGCTTATGCAGCAGGGTAACGGGTATATCCGCCCTTGCCTCGGAGGCAAAGCCCTCAAGCACCCTGCGCTGTCTCTCGGGCATAGCTGTGGCCTCGCGGACAGTGGCTGCTCCGCCGACGATAAGAGAGACAGTATGGTGCAGCTGCTCCGAAAAATTCTCTGCAACGGTGTCGTCGAACAGCTCGGAGGAATACTGCAGCATGAATTTCAGTCCGCTTTTGGTCTTGCGGATGACGATGCCGATATCGCGGCTCATCTTCTGCAGGGGGGTGTCAAAGCTGACCTGCAGCTTGCCGTCGTCATAGGCGGAGGGGAAATTCATATAGTTCACGCTGATGTCAAAAATGGGATTGCGGGACTCGTCCCTTTGGCGGACGTATTTCTTAACGACCTCCTCAAAGGGGAGCTGTGCGCCGTAGGTGACGTTTCTCACAGCCTCGCCCACCGAGCGGATATAATCCGCAGCCGAAAGGCTTCTCACGGGACGGATGCGGACGGGGGCAGTGTTGACGAACATTCCGATAACGCTTTCCGCTCCGTTGGGACGCATATTCGTGGGGATGCCGAGGACGATATCCTCGGAGGCGGTATATTTGGCGGCAGTCAAAGCGGCGGCGGAGAAGATAAGCTCAAATTCGGTCACGCCGAAGCCCTTGGCGGCACGGCTTATCTGTGCGGCCTCGCTGCTGCTGTAGGAGGTATCTATCTGTCTATCGGAAAGGGGATGCACACGGGGACGCTTGCCCTTGAGGGGAAGGTCGGTCACGGGTATGCCGTCGGCAAACAGCTTGTCGTAGTATTCAAAGCCCTTGGTGTAGTCGGCAGAGAGGCTCTGCTCGAATATGTCGGAAAGCTCCAGCTCGGGTGGCGTCAGCTCCTCGCCTTTAAGGGCAGAGATAAGCTCACGGCAAAGCGTTTCGGCAGAGCCGCCGTCAAAGGCGATATGATGCACCGCGATGTGCAGCAGGGCTCCGCCCTCGGGAAGCTCATACACCACCGTCCGCACCGGGATGCCTGCGCTTAGGTCAAAGGGCTCGGCATAGGCCTCGGACTCACTGCGGGCCTGCTCCTCGGAAAGGGCGGCAGAGACGGTTATCTCCGGCAGTTCCTCGGTGACTATTCTGACGGGGATGCCGTTCCTCTCGGCATAGCGGGAGTGGAAGGCCTCGTGCAGAGAATACACGGTCTTGACTGCGGAAACTATTCCGGCGGTGTCGGCACCCCTGATGCCGAATATCAGATTGAGCAGATATACGGTAGAATCCGGATCCATTTTCTGCTCGATATACATCCCTCTCTCGTAGGGCGTGAGGGGATAGACGGTGTCACGCTTTTCCTTGCGGGTAAGCTTTTGCGAAACAGCCTTGGTGAGCATTACCCGCTCGATACCCCGGGGAGTATCACCGGCGAAGATATCCGCGGTGCGGATGCTGTACTGACGGCATTCGGCGGCTACGGCTGCAGAGCGTATAGAGTCGCCGCCGAGAGCGAAGAAGGAGTCGTCAGCACCCACGTTCTTCACGCCGAGTATCTTTTCAAAGGCGGCACAGATTGCTTTCTGCATATCTGTTTCGGGGGCGGCGTACTCCGCCTTGAAATCTCCCGCCTCTGGCGGCAGCAGGGCAGAGCGATCCAGCTTGCCGTTGGCATTCAGCGGCAGTTTGTCCAGTTTGATATAGAAGGCGGGGAGCATATAAGCGGGCAGCTTGTCAGAGATGCAGGCCTTGATATAATCCCCGTCAATATTTTTGTCGGTAGTGTAATAGGCGGCAAGATAAACCTGTCCGTAGGAGTTCTTATGGTCTCTTACCGCCGCCTCGCGCACACCCTCGACCGCGCGGATGACTGCCTCGGTCTCGCCAGGCTCGACACGCTGGCCGTTGATCTTTATCATCCAGTCGCGGCGGTTGAGATAGACTATATCGCCGTTCTCGTTCCTGCGGACGATGTCGCCGGTATGCAGAAGCGTATCATAGCCGTCGCTTTCCTTGAAGGGGTTGGGAACAAAGGTCTTGGCGTTCTGCTCGGGAAGCCCGAGATAGCCCGAGGCAAAATGCCCCGCAAGGCAAAGCTCGCCCTCCTCGGACTCTCTGCCCTCCTCGTCAAGTATATATGCGAACACAGACTCGATAGGTCTGCCGATAGGGGTGTTCTCGTATTTCCTGTCGATACGGAAATAGGTGGCCGCACCGCCTGTTTCGGTCTGGCCGAAGGAGCAGATGATGTCATAATCCTCTGAATAAGCGTCGGTGACTCTCTCGCCGCCCACCAGCAGGCATTTCAGACTTGTGCCGCTGCCGTCGAAGAGCCGCAGCACCTTGGGGCTTATGAAGGAGTGGGTAACGCCGTATTCCTTGAAGCACTCTGCCAGCATGAAGGGGTCTCTGATGACCTCAAAGGGCAGCAGCAGGCCGACCGCGCCCGTGTAAAGCGGAGCCCATGCCAGATGCAGCGACACCACAAAGGAGAGAGAGGCGCCGATAGCCTGTACCGCATCTTCGGAAATATCCGTGATCTTGCAGTAGCGTGTGACAGAGCCCAGCACGCTTATAAAATCATGCAGCACGCCCTTTGGTCTCCCGGTAGAGCCGGAGGTATAGATCAGCACAGCGGGTGCGCTGTCCTCCGTGTTAACTGTATCTGCAAGCGGCTCCTCCATTTCTATGCCGCGCATGAACCTTGGATCTATCACAGCGGCAGCACCGCAGTTTTCGCGGATGAACTCAAGCCTGTCCTCGGGGTATTCGTCGGACAGCGGAGCATAGGCGGCTCCCGCATACCACACGCCCAGCTGGGCGGCGAGATAATTGATGCTGCGGGGCAGCTCAACGGTAACAAAGCTGCCGGGGGTCACGCCGAGCCTTACGAGCCTTGCAGCGATCCTGCGGGCGAAAGTGTCGGCTTCCTCGAAGGTGAGGCTCCCCCCCTCCGTATCCATAAAGGCTGTCTTATCCCGAAAGGCAGAGATGTTTTCCGTGATGACCGAGAGTAATTTATTCATACTGAATCCTCCGTTCTGTCCGTTTTGATCGACCCCTTTATTATACCACAAACCCCGGGGATATGCAATATACAAATCTATCGTGATCTGTAAAAAATATCCCGCTCGGATGTGCATTGTGCATTGAAGCAAATCGTTTTATACAGCAATTCATATCGAGATCGGGATAAACAAGCTTTTCGGGAAAGTTTTTGTCATGCTCTTGAAATCATGCAGGGAATGTGGTAGAATATATCCATACTATGAAAGGAAAGGAATGGTAACCATGACAATAACAAAGGAGATAAACGGGAACAGCGCAGTCATTGCTCTTGAGGGCTGGCTGGATACTCCTGCGGCGGCAGAGTTCAAGGCTGTGCTGGACGGCATCGGGGACGAGGTCACGGAAATGACTATCGACCTTGAAAAGCTGGAATACATCTCTTCGGCAGGGCTGCGCCTTGTGGTGGCGGCTCACAAGAAGATGAACGGCGCTCTCACGGTGAAGAATGCATCTGTCGAGGTGCTGGATGTTTTCAGAATGACCGGCTTTGACAAGCGGATCAACATTCAATGAAGGGCGGTCATATAAAAAAATACCGCGCCCAGCGCAGGATAGCGGTGATCTCTGTGGCGCTTATCATCTTCACAGCTCTGATGCTGACGCTTTTTTCTGCGATCTACTATGACCGCTTCACTATCGAAACCTGCACCGACAATGCAAAGCGCTTCAAGGCGGAGCTGACGGAGTCCTTGGAGTATCTGAATCTTGATACTCTGGATGACGACGGTGACAAGGCTCTGCGCTATGACACACTGCGCCAGTTTCTAAGACGGCTCTGTGCCTCCTCGGGCATAGAGTATATCTATCTGTTCAGAGCGGGCTTTGACGACGATAATATGCACTACATCATGTCGGCCGCTGTCGAGGACGATCTGGACGAGGTCATCAGCAGAGAGCGCGGCAAGGATGCAAGCATCTACATGGATGACCGAAGCTATATAGACAAGGCGCTGGAGGGTGAGCTTGCAGGCCCCGAAAGGCTGAACAACGAGTTCGGCAGAGAGCTTGCGTACTATTTCCCTATGTATGACAAGCAAAAGCGGTTGAGCTATATCGTGGGGATAGATTACAACATTTCCCGGATACGGAGTCAGGCTATAGCTTATGTGTTGAGAACTGTGCTGATAGTAACTGTTGTGCTGCTGGTGGTAATGACTGTTATGCTGCTTGTGTTGAGGAAGAAGCTGTTCATCCCGGTAAGGCGCATCGCCGAGCAGATGAATTCCTTCGACCCCGAAAAGGAGCAGGAAAAGCTGCAGCTCAATTCCTATTACGAGATCGTGGAGATCAACGAGTCCTTCAACAAGCTTTCCGGGGATATCGTGGGATATATCCGCAACATACGCTCTATGGCGAATGAACGCGCCAAAGCCTCGGCAGAGCTTAGCATTGCAAGGAAGATACAGATCGGCATGGTGCCGATGAGCTTCAGCCGCGTTGGACCCGGGTACGAGATCAATGCGATCGCCTGTCCGGCCAGAGAGGTCGGAGGGGATCTTTATGACTGCTTTGAGGCGGATGAGAGGGTCTGCACCGTCATAGCCGACGTTTCGGGAAAGGGAGTTGCGGCGGCTCTGTTCATGAGCATGGCCAAGCACATCATCAGAGACAGACTGAAAACGAGCCTTGACCCCGCCTGCGCTCTCAACGCTGCCAATGAGGAGCTTTGTGCGGAAAACCCCGAGGGAATGTTCGTTACCGCATTTGCGGCTGTCCTTGATACAAGAACGGGAGAATGGATATACGCCAATGCGGGACACACACATCCGCTTATCTCCGACAGCAGCGGCAGGAGGTACCTTGTCCCGGATACCGGCATCGCTCTTGGTCTGTTTGAGGATGCGGGGATCGTCAACGAATCTGTGATACTTGAAAACGGTGCCTGTGTGTCTGTCTATACCGACGGCATCACGGAGGCGGTATCAAAGGACAATGTGCTGTTCGGCGAGGAACGCCTGCTTGAGGCCTGCGCCGGGAATACGGCCGCCGAGGCTGTTGAGTCCGTAAAACGCGCTGTAGCTGACTTTACGCTGGGAAACGAGCAGTCGGACGATATGACGATGCTGGCACTTAGGTTCGATGCGGCAGACAGGATCGTAAGCGAGCGGCTGGCGGCGGAGATGCCGTCCCTTGCGAGAATGCGTTCACTGCTGCTTGATGCGGCGGCTGACTTTGAGAACAAGCGGCATATCGCCCTTGCCTGTGAGGAGATCTTCGTCAACATCGTGGATTATTCCGGCACCGACACCATAGGCGTTATAATCGGCAGCGGCCGGGGCAGACTGACTGTGCGTTTTGAGGACAGCGGCAAGCCCTTTGACCCTCTGACGGAAATGCCCGAGGAAAAGGAATTCGATGAATACGACACCGGCGGCATGGGCATTCGGATGATGACAAAGATCGCTGACAAGCTTCGCTATTCAAGGATCGGCGGCAGGAACATCCTTGTAATGTCGTTTACGTCCGAAAAGAAAGAACAGTAAAAAGACCAATTTCGATAAGTGCTGCTGTAGTCGATAATGGATAACGGATAATGAAAAGAGAGCGTCCTTGGCGCACGAATGCCCATTCGGGCGCTGCAGAGAGTTCGTATAAATGCAATTGTGCATTATATCAAAACGATCTGCGGTGTTCGAGCCGGACAAAGCGAATGTTCCATTCGCTTCCGCGCCAAGGACGCTCTTTTCATTATCAAATATCAGCTATCCATTATCAACTGTAAATGACAGTCTGTCATTTGCCTTAAGTCCTCCGTCAGCGCGGAGAGGCTGACGGGGATAAGCGCGGCATCATCTCCGTCGGCAGAGACAGCGGCGATGCTGCTGCTGCCCCGGTCGATGACGGTGATGCGCCCGAGGGCGGCGGTGTCGGCAGCTTTAAGGTCGTCGGTGATGCCGGTGCCGAGCATTTTCAGATATGCCTCCTTCATAGCCCAGATGCGGGTGAAGGCTCTGGCAGGGTCGTCGGAGCTGCGGACGGCGGCGGCCTCCGCTTCGGAGCAGACCGCCTTTACAACAGCCTCTCCGGGATAGGTTATGTCCTGTATGTCGCCGCCGACCTCGCTGTCGGACAGCACGCATATGCAGCCGAGAGGGCAGTGGCTAAGGCTGAAATGCACCTCAGGGCGGTCGGCAAGATAGGGCTTGCCGTTCGCGCTCACGGCAAGGGTGAAATCAGCTATGCCCCGGCTGTGCTTCAGACCGTATGTCAGCAGCCGGTAGGCTGCAGCGCAGGAGAGCCTGTCCCGGCGGAAGCGGTAGCGCCGGGCTTTCTGCTGCCGGTATTCCGGCATGGACTGTATCATAGCTGTCAGAGCCGCATCCGTGACGGAGCTGTATTCGTCAAAAAGATATATCTCCATATTCTCACCGCCTTACAGGATTATCATATCACACCGAGGCTGCGGCGTCAAGAGTTTGACAAAGCGTTTGAGGTGTGATATAATTTATCGGTAACCTTTGGTAGTGAATGCAGGGAAAAAGCTATGGATAAACTGTTTGATGTCATCCCCCGGACAGAGGGGGAGAGAATAGTGCTGGAGAGGCTCTGCAGCCGGGATATCCCGGCGCTTGAGGAGCTGGTCTCGGACGGAGAGGTCTATCGCTATCTGCCGTCCTTTCTTGCCGAAAGGCAGGGCGGAGATATGCAGCAGCTCATCGGCCGGCTGTACGGGGAATGCATTTTGAAAAAAGAGACGCTTATACTCGGCATATTTGAGAAGCCGGAGCGGAGGTTTTGCGGCCTTGCCGAGCTTTACGGCTATAAGGAAGAGCGGTATTCGGTCTGCATCGGCTACCGCCTTAGCCGTGACTGCTGGGGAAAGGGCATTGCGACCGAAACGGTAAGGCTGATAGCGGAGCATCTCCGAACACATACGGATATCAGATATTTAAACGCCAGCTGCATGACCGATAATTCCGCCTCGGCAAGAGTGCTGGAGAAATGCGGCTTCGTGCGGACGGAAAGAGCCGTCCGGGAGGACTGGGGGCTGGCGGAGCCGGTGTATGCCGATAAGTGGCAGCTCTCGGTGTAAAACGCAGGCAGTGCGACGCAGCTTGTTGACTTTATTGCAGGAACGCGGTATAATAACGTCGTAAGAGGAGCGCTCGGGATATAGAAAGGAACCGTAAAAATGAAGCTTAGGAAAGATTTTATCGTACATAACACGGATAAGGAGACCATGCTGGTGGCGACCGGCAAGGCGAAATTCTCCGGGCTGGTAAAGGGAAACCTTATGCTGGGGGAGATACTCTCTCTGCTCGGAAAGGAGACCGCCGAGGAGGAGGTCGTCCGCAAAATGCGGGAGAAGTACGATGCCCCCGCCGGGAAGATCGAGGCCGATGTTCACAAGGTCATCTCCGAGCTGCGGAAGATCGGTGCGATCGAGGGTAAGTAATGACGGGTTTATACAGGATCGCCGGAAAGGTGATCGAGGTACGCTCGATCTATAGCAGGGTGCATGAATACTGCCGGGATTACCGCTTTGACGGCACGCCCGATCTCACCGTTGCTGTTTCGCAGGAGGATATCGGCTATGAACGTGAGCGGGAGAGAGCCGCGGCGCTGCTTGAGGGCAGACAGCCCTATATCCCCGCGGAGGACAGCCTTGAGGAGCTGGCCGTCTATCGGAAGATCGCCGAGGGGATGCTGGAATATGATACGTTTCTGTTCCACGGCTCCTGCGTTGCGGTGAACGGTGAGGGATATCTTTTTACCGCAAGCTCCGGGACTGGCAAATCCACCCATACCGCGCTGTGGAGAAAGCTGCTGGGGGATAGGGCGGTAATGGTGAACGACGATAAGCCCCTTATCCGCGCGGACGGCAGCGGAGTGACGGTCTTCGGCACGCCCTATAACGGCAAGCACCGTCTCGGGGCTGATATAGCCGTGCCGCTGAAGGCGGTCTGTCTGCTTGAACGCGCCCCCGAGAATACGATAGTCCCTGTAACAAGGGATGAGGCCTATGTAAGGCTGGTGCAGCAGACCTACCGTCCCGCCGAGCCTGTTCTGATGATGAAGACCATGAAGCTTATAGACAGGCTGGCTGACGGCGTGAAGCTTTACCGGTTGGGCTGCAATATGGACATAGAGGCGGCAGCCGTCGCCTACGAGGGAATGAAATGACTTTTGAGGATTATCTTGAGAAAAACGGCGAGCTGACCTATTCCAATGTGGGCACCAGCATGATGCCCCTGCTGCGTCAGCACCGCGACCTGTTTACCGTAAGGCGAAAGGGAAGAGCCAGATGCCGGGCGGGGGACGTGGTGCTTTACAAGCGGCCGCCGGACAGATATGTGCTGCACAGGATCATCAAAGTGCTGCCGGACAGCTATGTGATCCTCGGGGACAACTGCTTTGCCAAGGAATACGGTATCAAGGACAGCGATATCCTTGCGGTCATGACCGGCTTCGTCCGCGGCGGCAGGGAGCATTCCGTGAACGACCGGGGGTATCGGCTGTATTCCGCGGTCATCATGCACACTGTCCCGGTAAGGATCGCTGTGAAAAAGCTGAAATTCAGACTTAAAGGCTTAGCCAAGAGAATACTGTATGGAAAGAAATAATGCGGTAAAATGGCTCTATGCCGTTCCCGGAAAAAAGAAATGGTATATCGCTGCGCTTGTTCTGATCCAGTCGCTCAACGGAGCCGGCGGGGTACTGTATGCGCTGCTGTTAAGGAACATCGTCGATAGCGCGGTCTCGCATAACAGTACAAAATTCTGGACCTATGCTGCTCTGACCGTCCTGCTCACCGCGGGACAGATAGGATTGAGGGCTGTTATAAGGTGGCTAAGCGAGTTGGCAAGGGCTTCGCTTGAAAACATCTTCAAGGCGAGACTGATGAAGAACATACTGAAAAAGGATTTTGCCAGCGTCAGCGCTTTGCATTCGGGAGAGTGGCTCAACCGTCTCACCAACGACACGGCTGTTATAGCTAACGCCTACGTCGATATCCTGCCGGGACTGGCGGGCATGGCGGTCAAGCTGATCTGCGCTGTGGTCATGATGATCGTGCTGGACAGCTTTTTTGCACTGCTTCTGCTGCCCTGCGGGATCGTTCTGCTGCTGACCACCTACGGCTTCCGCAAAAGGCTGAAAAGGCTGCACAAGAACGTGCAGGAAAAGGACGGCGCTCTCTGCATCTTCATGCAGGAGCGCATCGGGAGCCTTATGATGATACGCTCCTTTGCAGCAGAGAAGCAGGCCGAGGCAGACGCCCTTGATAAAATGAATGCCCATAAGGACGCCCGTATGCGCCGCATGAGGTTTTCAAACCTCTGCAACATCGGCTTCGGCGCCGCTATGAGCGGGATGTATCTCTTCGGGGCGGTATATTGCGCCCACGGCATCCTTAACGATACCATATCCTTCGGCACCATGACTGCGATAACACAGCTTATCTCACAGATACAGTCGCCCTTTGCCAACATCACAGGCTATCTGCCGCGGTTCTATGCGATGACCGCCAGCGCGGAGCGGCTTATGGAGATCGAGCAGTTCGGCGAGGACGGTGAGGAGGCTCTGCCGCTTGATGAGGTCAGAGCCTGCTACAGGGACAGCCTTGAAAGCATCGGGCTGAAGAATGCGGAGTTTACCTACTATCCTAATGTGGAGAACATTGAGACTCTGACAAAGGAGGATCAGCCGCTGGTGCTGAAGAATATCTCCGTCAGCATCGGAAAGGGCGAATATGTGGCGTTCACGGGGCACAGCGGCTGCGGGAAATCAACTGTGCTGAAGCTGCTGATGAGCATCTACAAGCTGGACAGTGGCGAGAGATATCTCACTGTCAAGGAAGGACAGTCCGAAAAATTGGACAACAAATGGAGGCGGCTCTTCGCCTATGTCCCGCAGGGGAACCAGCTTATGTCCGGCACTGTGAGAGAGGTCGTCAGCTTTGCCGACAGCAGCGCCTCCTCGGATGAGGAACGGATAGAGAGGGCGCTGAAGATCGCCTGCGCGGACGAGTTTGTTTCGGGGCTTGAAAACGGCATCGACACCCGCCTCGGCGAGAGGGGAACAGGCCTTTCAGAGGGGCAGATGCAGCGCATCGCCGTGGCAAGGGCGCTTTTCTCTGACAGTCCCGTACTGCTGCTTGACGAGGCGACCTCGGCGCTTGACGAGGCCACCGAAAAGCGGCTGCTCGAAAATCTTCGCAGCATGACCGACAAGACAGTGGTGATAGTCACACACCGCCCCGCCGCACTGGAGATCTGCGACAGAGTCCTGCGGTTTACGGAAAACGGTATCGAGGAACAGAACTGATATAATGAAAAAAAGCACCGGGTCACGGTGCTTTTTTGCGAACAGTACAGTTGTTGTGAGTTTCAGTGCATAAAGGATAACGATACAAGCAAGGAAACACCGGCTATAGCCAGTATGATCCTCTGCTATGTCTGCTTCCGAGCCCGGCAAAATGAAACGCCCTCACCCATTTTACGGGTGAGGGCGTTGGGTGCAGGGGCACGCCCCTGCTGGTGGAGTATAGGGGATTTGAACCCCTGACCCCCACACTGCCAGTGTGGTGCGCTTCCAGCTGCGCTAATACCCCGGATATCAGTACCTATATATTATATCAAATAATCACTGCGTTGTCAAGAGGTTGAATGAAATTTTTTTCGCTTCTGACAGAAGTACCCTTAAAGGCCAAAATCTATTGACAATTCTGATAAAAAGTGGTATAATATGATACAGGTCGTGAGACAAGATGACCTTATATGTAATAGAAGGAGGCCATATCTATGGAACTGAAAGAAACTATTGATCTGATGCTGTCCGATAACAGAAAAGACAGACTTAAAGCCGAATACTGGCAGACTAAGGCAAGGCTTGAGAAGCTGCATACTTATATTTCCAAGCTTGAGGCAGGCGGTGAGCCGGACGTTGATGACAGCGTAGATGTGCTGCAGGCTCAATATACTGCTATGAATGAGTATCTGTATTTCCTTGAATTGAGAATGAAGATGTACGGCTTCCTTGCTGCAGAGTGATGCGGCGGACAACAGAAAACTGAAAACGGTCTGGCCTTGCCCTATGCGGCGAGGTCAGTTTTGTTAGATGATTTATGACGGAGTGTTTTATATGAGTGAAAATGTATATTCAAAGCTGAATGAGCTGCCCGTGGGCGATGCGCCGGAAAGCATTACCGAGGGCTGTCTGGTGCTGGAGGGAGGCGCTTTCAGAGGCGTTTACACCAACGGCGTGATAGATGCGCTGATGCAGGCGGGCATCTGCTTTCGCACCACCTACGGCGTTTCGGCGGGGGCGCTCAACGGCATCACCTACGTTTCGGGACAGATCGGACGTTCCGCAAGGGTGAACCTTAGGTATCGTCACGATAAACGCTATGTGGGCTGGGACGCCCTAAAGGGCAACAAGGGTATCATCGGCTTTGATTTCGTTTTCGGTGAGCTTCCCGAGATCGAGCCTCTCAACAGGGAACGGCTTATGCGCCCGGAGACGGAGCTGTTTGCAGTCGCCTCCTGCCTTGAGACCGGCAAGGCCGTGGCCTTCGGCAAGGAGAACGGCCTTGAGGGGCTGTTAAAAGCAGTGCAGGCCTCGGCCTCCATGCCCTATGTTTCAAAGCCTGTGGAGATAGACGGGAGGCACTATCTCGACGGCGGCTGCGCCTCGAAGATCCCCTATCGCTTTCCCCTTGCAAGAAAGATAGACAAGATACTGGTCGTCAGGACACGTCCGAGGGATTACAGAAAAAAGGTGAGCCGCTCAAGACGGCTTGACGCGGCAAAGCTGGTCTTTAGGAATTATCCTAAGTTTGTAAGATCAATAAACCGCACCAACGCCTACTACAACCGCCAGTGCGACGAGCTGGAGCAGCTTGAGGCAGAGGGACGCATCTTCGTTATTGCGCCGTCGGAGCCTGTCACCGTCAGCCGTCTTGAGGGGGATATGGAAAAGCTGGGAGCCCTCTATCATCTCGGCTACAGCGACACTGTGAACAGCATACCTGCTCTGAAAGAGTATCTCGACAGAAAGTGATGCCGCGCCCGCTCAACTAAAAAAGAAGAAAGAATAAATCAGAAACAAGGTATTGCCTTAAATTCGTCCGCATCGCGGACACCTTGTTTATTCTTTATTCTTTCTTCTTTTTTATTTATTCTTTTTAGCGTTGGCGGCGGCGAAATACTTGCTTATCGCCGCCGCGCTGTGTTCATTATCGACTGTCAACTATCAGCTGAACAGGCCTTAGTCCCGTGCGTCCTCTTCGCTGAGGTTGCCGAGAGAGAGTGATTTCAGATAGGCATTGATGAAGCCGTCGAGATCGCCGTCCATTACTGCCTGAATGTTGGCGGTTTCATAATCGGTGCGGTGATCTTTTACCAGCTGATAGGGCATGAATACATAGGAGCGTATCTGGCTGCCCCACGCTATCTCCTTCTGAACGCCCTTGATGTCCTCGATCTTCTCAAGGTTCTGCTGCAGCTTGATCTCAAGCAGCTTGGCTTTCAGCATACGCATAGCGTAATCCCGGTTCTGGAACTGGGAACGCTGGGTCTGGCAGGCCGCCACGATGCCTGTGGGCTTGTGTATCAGACGAACTGCCGAGGAGGTCTTGTTGATGTGCTGTCCGCCGGCGCCGGAGGAACGATAGACCTGCATCTCGATGTCCTCGGGACGAATGTCGATCTCCACATCCTCGGGCAGGTCGGGCATTACGTCCACCGCCGCAAAGGAGGTGTGCCTTCTGCCCTGCGAGTCAAAGGGAGACACACGCACAAGACGGTGGATTCCCGCCTCGCCCTTCAGATAGCCGTAGGCGTTCTCGCCCTCGATAGCGATAGAGGCTGACTGCAATCCCGCCTCGCTGCCCTCAAGCACATCAAGCACGTTCACCTTGAAGCCGTGAGCCTCGCCCCAGCGGGTGTACATACGGTAGAGCATCTCGTTCCAGTCCTGTGCCTCGGTACCGCCGGCACCGGAGTGGAAGTTGAGGATAGCGTTGTTCTTGTCGTATTCGCCCGTCAGCAGGGAAGCGAGGGTGAGGGCATCCACCTGCGCCGCAAGGGACTCCAGCTCAGCTTCGATGTCAGCGATCATGCTTTCGTCATTTTCCTCGGCGGCCATTTCGAGCATTACCTCGATGTCCTCGGCGGACTGGGTGAGCTTGCCGTATTTTTCGAGCCTGTCCTCGAGGGTACGGGTCTCTTGCAGAACCTTCTGTGAGTTCTCGAGGTCGTCCCAGAAGCCGGGCTCGGCAGCCTTGTTATGCAGCTCCTCCACCCGCTCCTTTGAGTTCTCGATATCAAAGACCTCGGAAAGCTCCTTTATTTTCGGCTTATAGCTTTCCAGCTTAGACCGAAGATTTTCCAAAAATATCATAGTTCATTACTCCCAAAAAATATAGTTACATATTATTATAACACACTTTTCGGGATTTGTCATTAGTTTTTTGAAAAAAATCTTGGTTTTATCTGAATGTATCATAAAGCTTTTGAGTGGGTCTATATTCACCGCAAGAATAGGTTTTATTTGTATACTCAAGGTAGCCTTCGTGACAAAGTATCTGCAATTCATTTCTCAATGCTGATTCGCTTATGCCTTTATTGAGTAAATTCATTGCTTCTGATTGTTTCCAAGGATATCCTACCTTTATTTCTTTGAGTAATATATCATCAATTATTATTTGCCTAATATTCATTCTACACAACTTTTTATAAATCGCTTGAATCAATGATACGTTCATCACTCTTTTCTCGTATAAAACGCTCATATGGGTAAATTGATATATTGTCGTTAAATATTCTAAGTTTGCCCTCAAATTCACCCTTTGTATATTTAATCATGGATATACCAATTATATAATCATCAAACCGAAAGTTAAATCTATAATAATTATCTCTTACTTGGAATCCGTAATAGTTTTTATAGATGTAATTTATTATATTTTCAGCTAACGTAGTTCTTTGGTCCTTTGGGAATGCTTTTAAATCAAAAAAAGTAGTTACAAACAAGAGCTTATTTAACATTTTAACGTCTCTTTCTTTAGAGGCCTCAGAGGTATACTCGTCCCATTTTTTCGCATACTGGTCTGCTTTGGCAGTACCAAATTCAATGTATCTAATCCCATAAGTATCTGAATCAACAACTGAACAATAAGGAAATCCGTCAACACTCAGATACACTATACCCCTATGCTCGTCTTTATCCTTGTCATTAATTGTCTCTACGTTCTTTAATACCATAAATTCTTCTTCCTTAGCTTCTTCGGTATTCTTAATAGATTTATTGAGAAAAGCTATCAACTTCTCATTTGTATTAATCATAAACTCTTCATTAATTGAATCGGCTACACTTTCAGCAACTTCAGATTCAATAGCTTCTTTTGTAGTAGTAGAAATCGTAGTGACGATATTACCTTTAAAGGAAGAATTAGCTTCCTCGTTGCTACCTTGGTTCTCGCATCCAACACAAAGTATTGCAATAACTGCGGCAAAGAATACAATAGAATGTTTTTTTAACATAGATTACTCCTCCTGTTTATCTCATTTTGTTTACTCAATATGTTAATCACATTTTTTATCAATAGTGTGCAGAAATTGTTGCACTTTTAACATTTGAACTTGATACTGACGTAGTGATGTATACATAATCGCTCAAGGTTAATTCTTGTGCCGCATTCAGTCTTTGACTGATTATTGAGCGTCCGAGTTCATTACCCGAACTATCAAAAAAACTGAAAGTGATACCGAAAGTTTCTGCCGAAGATTTTGTGTTCTTAATATTCAACGAATATTTGATCATAGATTCAGAAGATACAGTAAAATCTACATTAGTTATAGCACAGCCGTTGCAATTTACTGAATTGACAGGAATACTGTTTGATGAAGCAACATTCCTGTTTGAATCATTTTTGTTGTAAAAGAATGAACCATGTTCTTTCTGATTTTTTGATCCTGCCCAAATAATCAATATAACTAATAAGCTAAGGGTAATAAAAGCGAATATCTTAACACCTCTTCTCATAACTGGCACTTTTTGAACGGAATTGTCCGAATAAGTCAGCGAAGCTGCATTTACCATATTGTGCGATACTCTCCAACCACATTTGGGACAGAATATTGTGCCTTCATCAAGTTCTTTTCCACAGCTACTGCATATAGACACTATAAAACCTCCCTAATATATAATAATCTCGTTAACAATATTATACATCATTAAAACAAATTTGTCAACTACTTATGTATAAAAATCCACCATAATGATACAATAAACCTGTAAACTAATCTTAGACAGGAGTTGAGTTATTGTGGATTTTGGCAGCAGATTAAAGGAACTGCGCCGGCAGAGCGGACTAACACAGCAGCAGCTTGCTGACCGTATCGGCGTGACAAAATCGGTCATTTCTTTTTACGAGCTGCGGGAACGCTCCCCCTCGCCCGAGGTGCTGGCTAAGCTGGCCTACGTCTTTCATGTCAGCACAGACTGGCTGCTGGGCATCCAGCAGGGCAAGACACTTGACGTCTCCGGCCTTGATGACGATGATATAAAAGCCGTCGCGCTGATAGTGGAACGGCTCAGATGTAAAAAATAACACCCGCAGGGAGTTCCTTTGCGGGTGTTATTGTTATGCGGACGTGTGCAGCTTACTTCACCGTCTCCACCTTGATAAGATTGGTCGTTCCGCTGCGGCCGAGGGGGACGCCGGCGGTCACTACCACAAGGTCGCCCTCCTTGATGTAGCCCAGCTTTTTCGATACGTCGATAGCGTGGGCGATAAGATCGTCGGTGTTGGTCTGCTCCTCAATAAGTCCGGGACGCACGCCCCATGACATATTCATGTGGCGGCAGATCGTTTCATCCGTGGTGAGGCCGATGATCGGGCAGTCGGGTCGGAATTTCGACAGCTGGCGGGCGGTCGCTCCGCTCTTGGTGACGGTCATCACCGCTGCCGCACCGAGGTCGTGAGCCGTAGTGACCGTCGCGTGAGAGATGGCCTCTGTCACCGATGCGCTGCGGGAGTCGTCCCGCTGGCGGAAGCGCTTGATGTAGTCGATATCCTTCTCGGTGGTCTCTGCGATGAGAGCCATGGTCTTTACCGCTTCGATAGGAAATGCACCCGCAGCGGTCTCGCCGGAAAGCATGATAGCTGATGTGCCGTCATAGATCGCATTGGCAACGTCAGTGATCTCGGCACGGGTGGGGCGGGGATTGGTTATCATCGACTCCAGCATCTGTGTGGCGGTGACCACCTGCTTGCCTGCGTTGTAGGCCTTATGTATAAGCTCCTTCTGTATAGCGGGTATCTGCTCGAAGGGTATCTCAACGCCCATATCGCCCCGGGCGACCATGATGCCGTCAGCAGCGTCAAGGATCTCGTCTATATTGTCAACGCCCTCGGCATTCTCGATCTTTGCGATTATGCGGGGATTGTTCCAGCCCAGCGACTGAGTGAATTTTCTGAGATAGATGACATCGGCGGCAGTTCTTACGAAGGAGGCGGCGATGAAGTCAAAGCCCATTTTCGCACCGAAGGCAAGGTCGTCCATATCCGCATCGGAGATATAGGGCATGGACAGCTTTACTCCCGGGACATTGATGCCCTTGTGGTCGGAGAGCTTTCCGCCGTGCTTGACCTCGCAGACTATGTCAGTGCCGTTTATTGCGGTCACGACAAGCTCGATCACGCCATCGTTTATAAGTATCCGCGAGCCCGCGGAAACGTCCTTCGGCAGATGCTCAAAGGTTATTGAGGCTATCTCATCGGTGCCCTCAACATCACGGGTGGTGAGGGTGAATGTGCTGCCGTCCTTTATCTCGACCGGCTTGTGATCTTTGAAATCCCGCAGGCGTATCTCCGGACCCTTGGTATCGAGCAGGCAGGCCACGTTGAGCCCCAGCTCCCTGCTCATGCGGCGGACGGTCTCGAAGCGCTTCTGATGAACAGCATGCTCCGAATGGGAGAAGTTGAACCTTGCCACGTCCATTCCCGAGAGCATCAGCTCGCGCAGGACGCTTTCATCATCGGTGGACGGGCCTATAGTGCAGACGATCTTGGTTTTTCTCATACTATATACACACCTTTCGGATAATCATTCCGACTATTATTATATACCAATTCAGCAGGATAGTCAATGCTTTTTTGTAACAGTTTTTTACACAGCCGTGCAAAAATTTGGTGTAAAGCTATTGCAATTTACAGACGGGTGTGTTATAATTACAATGTATCGACAAATTCTGCAGTATGGAGAGTATGAAATGATAACCGTAAACGAGCTTACACTTTCGTTCGGAGGTCAGCTGCTGTTCAAGGACGCAGACCTCAAATTTACCGCGGGCAACTGCTACGGCATCATCGGTGCCAACGGGGCAGGAAAATCTACCTTTTTGAGAATACTTACGGGTGAGATCGAGCCTACCAAGGGCGAGGTCATCATCGACAAGGGCGTGAGAATGTCGGTGCTGCGGCAGGACCATTTCGCCTTTGACGAGTATAACGTGCTTGATACCGTCATCATGGGAAACAAGCGGCTTTATGACATTATGCAGGAAAAGGACGCCCTTTATGCCAAGGAGGATTTCACCGAGGAGGACGGCGACCGCGCCGGGCAGCTCGAAAGCGAGTTCGCCGAGCTTAACGGCTGGGAGGCCGAGTCGGATGCTTCAAAGCTGATACAGGGTCTCGGTCTGCCGGAGGAGCTGCTCTATGCACAGATGTCGTCGCTTTCCGGCAACGAGAAGGTCAAGGTGCTGCTGGCACAGGCGCTTTTCGGCAATCCGGATGTCATCCTGCTGGACGAGCCTACCAACCACCTCGATATCGACGCTATCCGCTGGCTGGAGGATTTCCTTTCCGAGTATTTCGGAACGGTGCTGGTGGTGTCCCATGACCGCCACTTTCTGAACAACGTCTGCACCCATATCGTGGATATCGACTATACGAAGATAAAGATGTATGTCGGCAACTATGAGTTCTGGTACGAGTCCTCACAGCTGATGCAGAGGATGATAAAGCAGCAGAACAAAAAGGCCGAGGAGAAGATAAAAGAGCTGCAGGAGTTCATCAACAGGTTCTCGGCCAACAAGTCCAAGTCCCGGCAGGCCACGAGCCGCCGCAAGCTGCTGGATAAGCTGTCGGTGGAGGAGCTGCCTGCATCCTCGCGGAAATATCCCTACATCGGCTTTGAAATGGATAGAGAGCCCGGCAAGGAGATACTCCGGGTAGAGGGGCTTTCAAAGACCGTTGACGGCGAAAAGCTGCTGAACAACGTTTCCTTTACCCTTGCGCGCACCGACAAGGTGGCGTTCATAGGTGAGAGCGAGCAGGCGATAACAGCACTGTTCGAGATACTTGCCGAGCAGGACGAGGATTTCGAGGGAAGCGTCAAGTGGGGCTCAACGACCTCGCGCTCATATTTTCCCAAGGACAACAGCGCCTTCTTCAACGGCTGCGATATGACTATAGTTGACTGGATAAGACAGTATTCCACAGGCGAGGTGACCGACACCTTCCTGCGGGGCTTCCTCGGGAAGATGCTTTTCTCGGGAGACGAGATATACAAAAAGGTGGACGTGCTTTCGGGCGGCGAAAAGGTGAGATGTATGTTCTCGCGGATGATGCTCTTCGGCTCAAACGTCCTGCTGCTGGACAGGCCTACCAACCACCTTGACCTTGAGTCCATAACCGCAGTGAACAACGGCTTGAGAGACTTTAAGGGAGTTGTTCTGCTGGCATCTCACGACCACGAGATAATGCAGACGGTGGCAAACAAGATAATCGAGATAACTCCCGAGGGCTGCATCTGCCGCGAGGGAACCTATGAGGAATACCTCGACTACAGACGGGAAAGAGGAATGAAGTCTTTCGTCGAGTGAGATAAACGGCGGTGAGTCTGGTGGACAGCGAGAAGAATACTGATAAGGTGCAGGATAAGGAGGCGGCTCCCGCAGCGGAGGATAAAACCTCTGAAGCAGCGCCTGTTGAAAAGAAAAGGCGCAGGAAGTTCCGTTTTGCAATGGCTGCGGTAACGCTGGTGTTCGCAGGACTTGCGGCGGCAGGGTTCGTCCTTGCCGAAAAGCTCCGGGACAAGGAGCAGGAGTGCCGCATGACAAAGCTGCCCTCGGGTCTGAACGCCGTGGATACCGTAAAGCAGTATTTCAGATACTGGGATGAGGGAAACAACGAGGGGATGAACCAGGCCGCTCTGCCGGACGAGAACCGCGACCCCACCGGCGACGACGAGTGCTTCAATTTAGGCCTTTGCTATTTCTGCGATATCGAGCTGACCCGCGCAGAGCAGCTGAAGGAGGTCGCCGAGGGCTTTGAGGGCTGCTATGAGAGCGCTGTGGTCTCGGTGGATTTTACCTATAAGACCCGCTGGGGCTTCGGCGACAGCAATATGGATGAAGTGAACAAAAACTGGGAGTTCTTCTTGGCGAAGATAAACAAGGGCGATGATTACAGGATAATCACCGTCGAAAGACCCGAAAGCAGGTGATGATATTTTGCAGCTGAAAAGAATACTTGTGCCGGTGATAATCGGAGCAGCGGCAGCAGCGGCCTCGGTGACAGCCTTTGTGTCCTTTGATGCTGACAGCATCAGAACTGATGCGGGGGGCTATGCAGAGACTTCAGCCGTGATCGCGGTATCACAGACCACCGAGGCGTCGTCATCAGTGACGACCACCGCTTCGAGCGCTGCGACAACGGTGACGAGTGCTTCATCATCCGCAAAGAAGACCTCTGCCTCCACCAAGAAGACCACTGCGAAGACAGCAGAGTCATCTGCGGCAAAGAAGACCACCAAAAAGACTGTCTCCGGGACAGCCTCTGCGGAAAAGTCGGTGGAAAAGACCACGACGACCGTAATGGCGGCTTTGGAGATACAGAAGGTGGAGACCACCACTACCAAAAAGACCACCGCGAAAAAGAAGACCACCACCACCGCTGCAAAGAAGACTGAAAAGGCCACTGCCACCACCACCCCCGCGCCGGAGGAGATACTTCCCGAGGGCATGGTAAAGACCGAAACAGGCAGCGGGCGGGTCATCATCAATTACAGTCAGCAAAAGGCTATGTGGGTCTCGCTGTTCGAGCTGGAAAGCATGATGAAGGGACAGAGCGAGTCACAGTTCAGATACAATTTCGAGCAGCTTTGCCGCAATTGCTCAAGCCTCGGCATCAACACGCTTTACGTTCATGCAAGGGGGCTGGGAGATGCGTTCTACGAGTCGAAGCTGTTCCCCTGGTCGGAGTATGCCTCCGGCAAGGTGGGCAGAAGTCCGGGCTATGACCCGTTCAAGATAATCACTCAAACGGCTCACAGCTATGACCTGTCCGTTCATGCGTGGATAAATCCGTTCCGCTGCGGAACTCCCTCGGAAATGTCGGCAACTCCCGACGGATATCTTATCAAGCAGTGGTACAACGACCCGGATAGGTATCTTGAGTTTGTATCCTATTCGGAGTTCTACGGCAAATACTGGCTGAACCCGGGCATCGGCTCGGTGCGCTCGCTTATCGCCAAGGGCGTAAAGGAGCTGGTCAGCGGCTATGACATCGACGGCATACACATCGACGATTATTTCTACCCCACGGAGGAGACCTGGTTCGACGAGGCCACCTACAGAAACTACTACATGGCGGGAGGAAAGCTTTCCCTCCGGGACTGGAGGCTTTGGAACTGCACCCAGACCGTAAAGGGCATCTATGACACGGTCAAGGCAGAGAACAGTGCGCTGGTGTTCGGCATCGCGCCGCAGGGGAATTACGAGAACAATTACAACTATATGTTCGCTGATGTTGCCCTTTGGCTGTCACAGCCGGGCTACTGCGATTACCTTGCGCCGCAGATATACTTCGGCTACGAGAACCCGTGGAAGCCCTTTGCAAACACTCTTGCACAGTGGGCATCGCTGCCGCGGGACAAGAGCGTTTCGCTCGTGATCGGCATTGCAGCTGCAAACATGGAGCTGAATGACGAATACTATGGTGATGTGGGCATCATTGCGCGGCAGATTAGGGACAGCTTTTCCTACGGAGCGGGAACTGCGATCTACCGCTACGACAGCCTTTTTGCTCCTGCTGAAGGCTACGGCTACCGCGCCGCCCGGGAGACAGAGGAGATAAGACAGGCGCTTAAATAAGCGCTGGCGCTAAAATAAAGAATAAATAATAAAGAATAAAGAATAAACAAGGTATCGCCTCCGGCGATGATTTAGAGATCCGTCCGCAAAGCGGACACCTTGTTTATTCTTTTTTCTTTTTTCTTTTGTCTGTATTATTTATTCCTTGCGGGATAGGCGTTGGCCTGTGTCAAGTCTCGCGGCCGGTTTTTTCCTTTCTCCACTGGGAGGGGGTCATGCCGGTTATCTGCTTGAACTGTCTGGAAAAATGGACAGTATTGCTGTAGCCGCAGGCAAAGGAGACCTCCTCGATAGTCATTTCGGTAAAGGCGAGATCGTGCCTTGCCTGCTCGATTCGGGAGCAGATCACGTCACGGTTGCAGGTCACGCCGAAGGCGCGCTTGTAAAGCGTGTGCAGATAGGGTTCGCTCACATTCAGCAGCGCCGACATACGGGTAACGCTCCAGTCCTCCTCCGGGGCAGAATATATCCTGCTGCGGAGATCAAGCAGCTCGCGGTAATGTGCGATGCCTGCGCCGCTGCCCTGATTTTCGGAGAACACCTCTGTCAGCAGCGCCTTGACCAGATATCCCGCTGTCTGCATATTATCGGTGCGGAAATAGCAGTCGGAGATCAGCTTGAAATACTGCGACACATCTATGCTCTCGCCGATGAACACCGGAACGTCGTATCTGACGCCTGTACCGGCCGCCCAGCTGGGGGAGCATTCAAACTGCATCCAGTCGTTTACATACTCTTTCTCGCAGGCACTGTAGTGTTGAGGAGTGCCTCGGTCGTATATCATAAAGGTGTCCGGCTCGGTGCGGACGGTCTTGCCGCCGATAAGGAAATCGGCCTTGCTTTTCACGAACAGCATAAGATAGCCGTCGAAGCCCCGGGGGCGGTCGTGGACGAAGCTGCTGTCGTGGTGGCAGGCGCATCCCATACGGTGTATCTTGAACATAGTTCACACTCCTCCTTTAACGAAAAGCGCCCGCCTTTTCAGCGAGCGCTTTGTATCTGCTGAAAGATCTATCAGAGTTCAGCGATGACCTCGACCTCTACAAGAACATCCTTCGGAAGCTCCTTTACAGCTACGCAGCTGCGGGCGGGCTTGCTTGAAAAATACTCGCCGTAGATGCCGTTGAATGCGGCAAAGTCGCTCATGTTCTTTAAGAAGCATACGGTCTTGACTGCCTTGTCGAGCGAGCTTCCGGCTGCCTCGAGAACAGCCTTCAGATTTTTGCACACCTGCTGTGTCTGCCCCTCGATATCGGCGGCCTCGACGCTGCCGGTGGCGGGGTCGATAGCGATCTGACCCGAGGTGAATACCAGCGAGCCTACGATCTTTGCCTGAGAATAAGGTCCGATAGCATCCGGAGCGTTCTTGGTGTAAACTGTCTGTGCCATAGTTTTTTCCTCCTGTAGGTTTGATTATTTATTTACGATCTTAAAGCCGTTGGCGGCAAGTGCGTCTCTGATCTGACGGATATGCTCGAAGTCTCTGGTCTCCATTACTATGCGGAGGATGCAGTCGGTGATATCGCTGTCCTCGCTGGCACGCTCGTGGTGGATAGAAACAACGTTTCCGCCCAGCGAAGCGATGATCTTTGAAACGCCGAGAAGCTGTCCCGGCTTGTCCTCAAGCTGGATAGCCATTGTATCGCTCCTGCCGGATTTCAGCAGACCTCTCTTGATAACACGGGAGAGGATAGTAACGTCGATGTTTCCGCCGGAGACAAGGCATACCACGTTCTTGCCCTCGACAGGCACCTTCCCGAACATTACGGACGCTACGGAAACTGCTCCCGCGCCCTCCGATATCAGCTTGTGCTGCTCGATAAGAGCAAGGATAGCCGACGAGACCTCGTCATCGGTGACGGTAACGATATCGTCAACATACTTTTTGCAGTATTCAAAGGTGTTTGCGCCCGGCTCCTTGACCTTGATGCCGTCGGCGATAGTGGCGACAGAGTCAAGGCACTTGATCTTATCCTCGGCAAGAGACTCCACCATTGAGGGGGCGCCGCTGGCCTGAACGCCATAGACCTTGATGTTCGGGTTGAGGGATTTCAGTGCAAATGCCACACCGGAGATAAGTCCGCCGCCGCCGACCGGGACAACTACTGCGTCCATTTCCGGCAGCTGCTCGATCAGCTCGAGGCCGATAGTACCCTGACCGGCGATAACGTTCTCATCGTCGAAGGGGTGGATAAATGTATAGCCGTGCTTGTCGCGCAGCTCAAGAGCCTTGTTGTAGGCATCATCGTAAACGCCCTCGACAAGACAGATCTCTGCGCCGTAGCCTCTTGTTGCCTCGACCTTGGAGATAGGAGCGCCGTCAGGCAGGCAGATAAGCGACTTGATGCCGTTCTTTGCGGCGGCCAGTGCCACGCCCTGAGCATGGTTGCCTGCCGAGCAGGCGATAACGCCGTGGCTCTTCTCCTCATCGGAAAGCTGTGATATCTTGTAGTAAGCGCCTCTTACCTTAAAGGAGCCGGTGATCTGAAGATTTTCTGTTTTCAGATAAACATTGGCCTTAGGGTTGATCTTGGGGGCTTTGATGACCTCAGTCTCCCTGACGACCTGCTTGAGAACGTGTCTTGCGTGATAGACCTTGTCGAGTGTCAGCATAACGATTGACCTTCCTTTTTGATTTTGGATTGATATAAAAAAGCTCCGCCCCTTTACAGAGGCGAAGCAATGCTCCGTGATACCACTCTGCTTGCAAAGCGCCAAGGCGCCGTGCCGCTCAATTCTCCGTAACGGGGAGCTCCGTGCCGTGCTACTTGGCAAAACGCCTTTCGGGGGCAGGCTCGGGAATGATACAGCTCTGCAGCCTTGCCGTCCGGCTCGCAGCTTTCCCGGACTCTCTTGGGCAGGCATCAGCAGGACACGTTTCCGTCAGCGCCTCTGATATATTTATCCGTTTACTATTATATCACTCCTTGCATAAAATTGTCAAGGGGTTCAGATGATCTATTTTTTTATTATTTTCTGAATAATTCTTGACAATGCACTCGTGTTAGGATATAATAAAGTGTGCGTTCTAAAACGATTAAGGAGCAGATTATGGGTTCTGACTGGAAGATCATGGACATACTTAGGTCGGCTTGCGGATGCGTCAGAAGAAACTTCGTGGCGTGTCTGTCGGTCTGCTTTGTCATGGTTTTTATTGCGGGGCAGTATGGCGGCTCGACCCAGTTCATCGCCAGCTACGATATGCAGAACGTGGCCAACATCCGTGTGGATGCGGCAGGAAAGCGCGAGGTGGTGGAGGCTGTCCTCAACGGTGGGCTGACGCCCGAGGCGGCCTCGGAGCAGTATAATATCAACGACACCGACGCGGTCAGAAACTGGGTCTCGACATATAAGGATTACGGCGAGAACTCTCTGAACGCCAAGGAGCTTACCTTTTTCCATTCGGGAAACGAAAGCTCCAACTGGGCGCTTATCGACGAAACTGTAACGCTTATCTCCGGCAGGCAGCGTCCCATGACGGCCTTCGTCAGCGACACGACCCTCCGCCACGAGCAGCAGGTGTCGGACGCCTTTGACATGGTGACCAAGGAGTATTCGCCCCATTTTCAAGTGCTGGGAGCGATACTGGCTTTCTTTTCGGATAAGTCCGCGTGGGATATCGTCGTAACTGTGGCAACGTCGCTGTTTTCGATACTGGCGGCTGTGTTCGTCACCGACACGCTTATAATCGGTGAGCGGAGGTTCTTCCTTGAAAACCACGCCTACCGCCGCACGACTGTCGGGCGCATGGGCTTTATGCTCAAGGAGAGGTTTTTTAAGCCGCTGAAAACGATCGTGCTGATGCACATCCTGCGGGGACTCTGGTTCTTTACCGTTATCGGCGGGTTCTACAAGACCTATGAGTATTACATGATACCGTTTATCCTTGCTGAAAACCCCAACGTCGGCACTAAGGAGGCCTTTGCCCTTTCAAAGACGATGATGCGCGGCAGCAAGTGGAGGACGTTTTTGCTCAATGCCTCGTTCTGGCTGATCGAGATACCCATTATCGTGGTCTCGGTGCTGATAAGCCTGTTTCTTATGGGCGAGGATTACAAATTCATCAGCGGCATTTTCGCTTATCTCTGTCTCGGCGTTGCAAGGATAGGCTTCCTGAACGCATTCAAGACCGCAGCCGATACAGAGCTGTATTTTGTTCTGAGGAGCAAGGTGATCGCTGAGGGCTGTGAGTTTTCTGAATGCCTTAACGACAGCCTTCTTGACCCGGCGGCTCTTGACGAGAGCAGGGAGCAAGAAACGAACATAGGCGTTATGGATGTTCGTTCCATTCGCGCCCTTGACCGCTATCCCGGGTCTGACCAGCACGGGAAGACGGAGTATATCGGCATCACCAAAAAGCAGATCCTTATCCGTCACGACTACCACCGCAGCTACAAGCTGACCTCGGCGGTGATGATGTTCTTCTCCTTTGCCTTTATCGGCTGGCTGTGGGAGGTCATCATCCATATCATCGAGGACGGCGAGCTGATTAACCGCGGTTCGCTCCACGGCCCGTGGCTGCCTATCTACGGCATCGGCGGGACAGCGGCAGTGCTGTGCCTTAAAAAGCTCCGCGACAATCCCCCTGCGACCTTTATGATAATAGTTATCGCCAGCGGCATCTTCGAGTATCTCACAAGCTGGTACTTCGATAAGGTCAAGGGGCTGCAGTACTGGAACTACAACGGCTATTTCATGAACATAAACGGCAGGGTATGCCTTGAGGGACTGGTGGTCTTCGGCTTTGCGGGAATGGCCTGCATCTATATCTTTGCACCTGTCATCGACGATATCGCCGCGAAGGTGCCGGAGAGGATAAAGCGGATCGTCTGCGCGGGGCTTGTGGCGGCTATACTCTTTGACGCGGTATATTCCTACTTCGAGCCCAATAAGGGCAAGGGCATAACCGACTATATCGGGGCGCCCTTCAGCGTCGTTTCCCAAGAGGAACTGAATATATGATATGCAATGCACAGTGGGAACAGCTTTCCATTGTGCATTTTGCATTGAATTGCGTGATGCGGCAACTGCAAAATCGGCAAAATGCTGTGGATAAAAAACACTTGTAATTCTGTGCTGTTTGTGATATGATTATTATGTATTACTATGTAAAACAGGAGGGCAATCATGGATACACTTATGACTCTTTTCGTTGAATCTGACGGCAGCAAGATGCAGAACGTCTATACGCCCCTCTCGCTGACTGCACACCTTATATTCTGCTTTCTGGCAACAGCGCTTTATCTGACAATGTACTACCGCCGTGGCTCGGTGCATTATCTGCTGCTGATGTTTGCGATAGATGCGACTATCATCACCCAGTACTGGACATCCTCTGCGGCTATCACTACGCTGGGGATCATAGAGGTGCTGCTTATCGGAGCGACTATATTCTTCTATGTTAAGTATTCCAAAAAGCTGAAGGCCGAGAATGCCGCCAAGGAGGCCGCCCGCAAGGAGGCAGAGGAGCGTGCCAAGGCCGCCGAAAAGGCAGAGACCGAGGAGAATGCCAAAATAGTGGATAACGCTTTTGACGATTGAGGTGGCAGGATGAAGCTCGTTATTCTTGACTCCGAGACCGTGACGAGAAACGATGTCTCGCTGGACGGCATAACCTCGCTGGGGGAGTCCGAGGTATATGGATATACGCCGAACGATCAAGTGGCAGAGCGCATCGGCGATGCGGATGCGGTGATCTGCAATAAGTGTCTGGTAACACGGCAGGTGTTCGAGGCCTGCCCGAATTTGAAATATGTGGGGCTGTTCGCTACCGGCTACAATAATGTGGATACCGAGGCCGCCAAGGATCACGGAGCAGTGGTCTGCAATGTGCCGGGCTACTCCACCGATGCTGTGGCGCAGCATACCTTTGCACTGATACTGGAGTTTTATGACCGCACCGCGGAATATACCGCATCCACCGCCAAGGGCGACTGGGTCAACTACAAGCTGTTCTCCTATTTCGGCATTCCCACCTTTGAGCTGGCAGGGAAGACCCTCGGCATAGTGGGCTACGGCGCTATAGGCCGCAAGGTCGGGGAGATAGGACGAGCCTTCGGCATGAAGACCGTGACCCATACCCGTTCACCTCACAGGGTCACGGACGGCACCCCCTGTCTTGAGCTGGAGGAGCTGTTGAGGGTAAGCGATATCGTGACGCTCCACTGTCCGCTGACTGCGGATAACGGCCGGATGATACGGGAAGAGACACTCGGCCTTATGAAGCCGTCGGCTGTACTTATCAACACTGCCCGGGGCGGGCTGGTGGATGAACAGGCTCTTGCCGATGCTCTGAACAAGGGCGTTATCGCCGGAGCGGGCATCGACACCCTTACCTTTGAGCCTATGCGGGAGGACTGTCCTCTGCGGGGAGCTAAAAACTGCCTTATCACTCCCCATGTGGCATGGGCGCCGAGGGAAACGAGAGAAAGACTGCTGGATAGGGTAGCGGCAAATATCAAAGCGTGGCGGGACGGAAGCCCCATGAACGTTGTGAATAAATAACAGGGGGTACAGCTATGACTGAACTGTTTGATCTGTATGACGAGAAAATGCACCCGCTGGGGGAGATCTGCGAGCGGGGAGATCCTGTTCCGAGAGGAAAGTATCATCTGGTGGTCTCGATACTCCCGGTGAATTTTGAAAACAAGGTGCTTATCACAAAGCGCTCGCTTGACAAGACCTTCGGCGGACTGTGGGAGATCACGAGCGGCTCCGTCATCTCCGGCGAGACTCCGCGGCAGGGTGCTGTCCGGGAGCTGAAGGAGGAGACAGGCCTTACCGCTCTTTCCGATGCACTGGACTGCCGGGGACACCTGATCTACAAGAGCGAAAGGCACAACCATATCAGCATTTTCTATCTCTTCCGCGCGGATTTCCACGAGGACAGCATCGTCCTCCGTCCCGGAGAGACCGATGCCGCAAGGCTGGTCTATCCGTCGGAGATAGAACGCATGGCAAAAACGGGCGAATTCATCCCTTATCTGTATCTTAGGGCAAAGACGTTCTTCGCGGACATCTTCGGCGAGGAGCTGCCCTGACACAGCATATCATACCGAAAGAGGAAAGTATAATGAGCAAGGAAAGAAAAAGAATAGTAGTTAAGCTTGGCACATCCACCTTGACGCATAAGACGGGTAAGCTGAACATAAGGCGCATCGAACGGCTGGTGAAGAACCTTGCCGACCTGCACAATGCGGGGAACGAGCTGGTGATCGTATCCAGCGGAGCCGTCGGCCTCGGAATGGCAAAGCTGAATTTGATGCAGAAGCCTAAGGAAACACCCTTGAAGCAGGCCTGCGCCGCTATCGGCCAGTGTGAGCTGATGTATTTCTATGATAAGCTGTTTTCGGACTACAGTTTGAATGTGGCACAGGTGCTGCTGACCAAATACGTCCTGCTGGAGGACAGGCGGGTGAACGTGCAGAACGCCCTTGAGGAGCTGCTTTCCCGCAATGTTATCCCTATCGTCAACGAGAACGACACGGTGGCTATCGACGAGCTGGAGCTTGAGGTGGGCGAGAACGACTCTCTTGCCGCAACGGTGGCAACTATCGTGGATGCTGACCTTTTGATAATCATGTCGGATATCGACGGACTTTATGACTCCGACCCGCGCAGCAGCGAAAATGCCAAGCTGATACCCGTGGTGGAGGAGATCACCGAGGAGATCCGTCAGCTTGCGGGCGGTGCAGGCTCGAAGCTGGGAACAGGCGGCATGAGGACCAAGATCGCCGCGGCAGAGATCGCCAACTCCCACGGGATAGATATGGTGATAGTCAACGGGCGCAATCCCGACAACCTTTACGATGTGTTTGAAAAGGGCGCGGGTACGCTGTTCAAGGCGAAGAGAAATAGCTGATAGCGGCTGACAGGATCGGGGGTTGCTGTATGTACGGAGAGATCACCTTTTCAGCTGATGCTCTATGGGGCTATGTGTATGAGGTGCTGTTTTCCGTCTGCTTTCCGATCCTGCTTTTTATAATACTTAGACGCAGGCACGTCTGTAGGGTGCGCGTCCTGCTGACCGGCTTTGTGACCTATTTTTTGGTGTCGCTGGTAAGGCAGGGGTTCCGGGTGCTGCTGCTGACCGACAGCGTTAGGCAGCTGCCGGCGCTGTTCTATACAGTCTCGGCGCTGCTTTCGGGAGTGCTGGAGGAGCTGGGAAGATATCTTGCTTTCAGATATGCTTTGGACGGTTTCAGCGACGGCAGGGATGCTGTTGCCTACGGCATCGGCCACGGCGGAATGGAGCAGATGTTCGGGAACGGATTGCAGTCGTTCAGCTTTCTTTGGTGGGGCATGGATTGCAATTCAAAGGGCTTTGCCGCTATGACTGCCGGAATGGAGCCGGAACGCATCTCCGCGTTTTATGACAAGCTTACGGCTGCTGCCGACAACTCCTTTTTGTGGAGCCTTTTAACTTCAATAGCCTGGGCGGAGAGCATGGCGAACCACATCGCGCTGTCGGTGCTGGTGCTTATGGCGGTGCATTACCGGGGGCAGAGAAATTTGCTGTTTGCGGCTATGGCTATACATACGTTTATGGATATCCTGCCGCCGCTGCTGGTGTGGACAGGCATACCGCTGCCGTTCGCAGCGGATCTGATCATTATGCTGATACCCATTATCTTCACGGTGAAAATGTGGAAAAAATACGGAGGTGGTGCGTAATGTCATCGCTGATGATGCATCTTGCGGTCGGATACAGGCTGGCAGAGAGATACGATGTGGGAGACCGACAGCGGTTCCTGTTCGGGTCTGTCATCCCGGATGCTGTGCCGAAGGAGCAGAGCCACTTCTTCCTCTTTTACGACAACGGCACCCGCAAGACCTACGACCTCACCGGCTTTCGGGAAAGATACCGGGAGCATATGCGGGACGGGCTTTATCTCGGCTACTATATGCATCTTATAGAGGACATAGTCTTTCGGGACTATTTCTATCATACGGTGGGATATGTCCCCGCTGATGAAAAGCTGAAGCAGCTGCATGATGATTACAGCGTGCTGAACGGCTATATCATCGAAAGCTGCGGCATCAGAGAGATCCCCGATGTGCCGAAGGGCGCGGAGAAGGAACCGCTGCTGCGGGAGCAGGGCATCGAACCTGCGGAGCTGATGCGGGAGCTTCGGGAGGGGCTGAAAAGCAGGATCGCCGGCAGGACGGTCTGGTTCTCAAGAGAAAATGCCGACGAATACCTAAAGAGAGCCGCCGCCGTCTGCGGAGAGGAGCTGCGGGCGCTGGCGGGACTGAACAGCCACATCAGAGAAAAGGATTTTTCGTGGCTGAAGCATAACTGACAACAGGGGGGCGGATATATGGGATATGTAATAATAGGCTGTCTGCTGGCGGGAACAGTCCTGCTGCTGATATATGATCTTAGATTTGCGGATAAGCGCAGGCGGAAGCTGACCGCCGCGGTGGATGCGGTGTTCACGGCGATAGCTGCGGCCTCGGTGCTGTATGCAGTGTTTGCCAATATATCCTATAAGGACGACAAGGATAAATACGATATCATCGGGGACGACGTTGTGGGAGCGGTCAGATATATGAAGACCGAGAACGACCACTATATTTTCAGCCGCTCACAGATCATGTCGCCGGCGGAGCTGATCGCGGTGCCTAAGTCTGCGGCGGAGCTGCCGTCGCTGTCGGTGGTCTATCCCTATGTAATTATCTGCTCCCAGTGGGGAGCGGAAAGCTATGATGCGGACTTTCCCTCCGGTAAATGTCAAGTGATGACAGGAGTCGTAAAAATGCGGACGGAGCATATCGGCTTTGCGTTTCTGACCTCGATGTTCTCGGCATCGGTGATGTTCATATATAACCTGATCGTGTTCATTCGCACATTCGCTGACAGAAGAAAGGACGCCCGGGAAAACAGTACCGGCGGCTCGGATAAATAATCATATCAAGGAGATGTTCAACATGGGCTATATCGAAACTCTCGGACTGAACGCAAAGGCCTGCAAGACCGAGCTTGCAAATGCATCGGCTGCAAAGAAGAACGATGCGCTTTTGGAGATCGCGCACATCCTTAGACGCTGCGCCCCCAAGATCATCGAGGCTAATCAGATCGACCTTGAAAACGCCGTAAGGCGCAATATGACCCCCTCAATGCAGGACAGGCTCCGGCTGGACGAAAAGCGCATCGAGGGCATCGCTGCCGCCTGCGAAAAGCTGACGGCGCTGGATGATCCTATAGGCGAGGTCATGGGCGGCGGAACTCGCCCCAACGGAATGCGGATCACTAAGATCAGAGTTCCTATGGGCGTGGTGGGAATGATCTACGAGGCACGCCCGAATGTTACCGTTGATGCAGCGGCGCTCTGTCTGAAAAGCGGGAACTGCGTTATCCTCCGGGGCGGCAAGGAGGCTATCAACACCAACAAGATGCTGGCGGCACTGATGCGCCGCGCCGTTGAGACTGCCGGCTTTGACCCCAACATCATCCAGCTCGTTGAGGATACCGACCGGGGCATCGCCACGGATATGATGCAGGCCAACGGCCTTATCGACGTGCTTGTTCCGAGAGGCGGCGCACAGCTTATCAAGGCCGTGGTGCAGAACGCCACCGTGCCGGTCATCGAGACGGGAACAGGCAACTGCCACGTTTATGTGGATGAAAGCGCCGACCTTGACATGGCTGTGAACATCGTTGACAACGGCAAGACACAGCGCCCCTCGGTGTGCAACGCGATCGAGACCGTGCTTGTTCACCGCGATGTGGCTGATGACTTCCTGCTGATGATGAAGAACCGCCTTGACGAGCATCATGTCGAGCTGCGGGGCTGCCCGATAACCCGGATGATACTGGGCGAGGAAAATGTCGTTCCCGCCGACGAGGACGATTACGCCACAGAGTTCCTTGACTACATCCTTGCGGTGAGGGTCGTCGATGACATGGCACAGGCGCTGGAGCATATCGCAAAGTATTCCACCGGGCATTCGGAATGCATCGTGACTGAAAGCATTTTCGCGGCGGAGGAGTTCCAAAAGAGGGTCGATGCCGCCTGCGTGTATGTGAACTGTTCAACACGCTTTACCGACGGCGAGGAATTCGGCCTCGGCGCAGAGATAGGCATTTCCACGCAGAAGCTCCACGCAAGAGGGCCTATGGGTCTGCGTGAGCTGACCACGATGAAATATCTGATAAACGGCAACGGACAGATAAGAGGCTGACTGTGAGAGCAATGATATCGGAGAGGCAGAAATGCTTCTCCGATATTTTATTAAGGCAACACCGCACGACCCCTGTGCATCAGATGCGCCGTCCAGCTTTTCGTCAGATTGCCTAAATTCGACGCAGGCTTGCTGACGCAAGTCAAGGAGAATTTGGGTAATATGACGGAAAGCTGGCAAGCAGATGA
>JAFSSS010000052.1 GCA_017450925.1 Ruminococcus sp.
CTTCGCTTTGCGCAACGTCAAGGAGAATTGACGTCATCTTTGATGACGTTGGTAATCATGACGGATAAGCCGGTCGTCAAGCAGGCTTGACACGGCAGATGATGTGCAGAGGCGTTAGCCGCGGGTCGTGCGGTGTTGCCTATATTATATCACATCGGTTCGGAAATGTAAAGAATAACACAAGCTAACGCGGTCAGAACTTAGTGTTAAATAACAGCAGGCATAAGCTTGAACTATTGTGCGCTCCGGAGCGAAACAAAACTATACTGTCAGTCAAGGCTGTGCGCCGCCGCGGCGGCCGGCTTTACAACTGCCGGGATCTGTGGTATAATAGTATGCAGGCACAAAGGTGCTGCCTAACGATAACTGAAAAGGATTTTTAACACCCATGAAAGATAAGCATTCCGAGGCTGTCAGACGGTTGAGCTGTTTAAGGCTCGCCGTTGCAGCAGTGTTTTTAATTGCCGTGGTGATCATCGTGATCGTTTTTTCCGGCGAGCTGGATATCTATCTGCCCGAGGGCAGCCGCGCCGCGGACTATGTTCCCGAGAAGGGCATCGTGCGGGTAATTTCCGACCCGAAGAACGAGCGCCACATGACCGTGTCTGCTATTGGCAGAGGCAGGGAGTTCATAAACAACAATGGCAATGGGGGCGGCTTTGAATATGTAAGCGTACTTCCCGGCGGGATAGTGTTTGATAAGCTCAACGGCAACTTTTCCGGCTGGAAGCAGATAGTTGCGGTCACCGAGCTGTTCCTTATCATCAACACCCTGCTGGTGCTGGCTTCCTTTGTGATGCGGTGCAGGAAGGAGATGTTTTCCTACAGCACCCTTTTCAGCGGAGGCATTACGCTGCTGTGGGTAAGCACTACGGTCGGCCTGCTGATACATCTGCTGAATGTCGGCAGCGAGGATGCGATCTTCAGCATGATGTATATCTATTCGCTTATCAAGGACGCGGGCGGGGTCTTCATGACCTTGAGCATCCCGGTCATGGCGGTAATGGTGCTGGCGCTGACAGTCAGCACGATCTCGCTGATAAGGCGCGAGGGGAAAAGCTTCGTGAACCTTTTGGGGCTGATCCTAAGCGGGTTCATCATTGCGGGATACGCCTTCGGGATACTGTGTATAGGCAATCTGTACGCCTACGGCAGCGAGCAGGAGATGCGGGTGTTCAACACTATAACGAGCTTGTACGACACGGTGTTCGTTTACTTTCAAGCGATGCTGCTTTCAGCCTCGATATGCGGAATCATCGCCGTGCTGAAAAAGCCGGCCTATGACAAGACCCATGCTATAATCTTAGGCTGTGCGATAGCCGCGGACGGAACGCCGCTGCCGCTGCTAAAAGGGCGCATTGACCGGGCAGTCAGCTTTGCAAGGGCGCAGGAGGCCGCGGGCGGAGGCAGCCTTATCTTCGTCCCCTCCGGCGGAAAGGGCGCTGACGAGGTGATCTCTGAAGCCGAGTCCATGAAGGCTTATCTTGTCTCACAGGGCATAAGCGAAAGCAGGATACTTTTGGAGGACAGATCCACCACCACGCAGGAGAACATGAGGTTCTCGCTTGAAAAGATCAAGGCCGGCTGTGATGACCCGAGGATAGTCTTCTCCACCTCGGGCTATCACGTCCTTAGAAGCGGCATAATCTCCCGAAACGAGGGGCTGGAGGCTGACGGCATCGGCAGCAGGACGAAATGGTATTTCTTCCCCAACGCCTTCGTAAGAGAATTTATAGGTCTGCTGGTCAGCAAATGGAAGCAGCATATTCTGCTGATAGTGCTGTTTGCCTTGTTCTTTGCTGCCGTCAATATGATACTCCCCATGTGATGAAAGCTGCCCGTGTGATGTGCGGGCAGCTTTTTTTGCAGCAAATCATATTTTACCTATTGACTTTGTAGGAAATATGCTGTATAATAAATGAGACCCGGATCGGCTGCGCAATGCTGCAAGCGACAGCCTTTTTAGTTAAGGCAACACCGCACGACTCCTGTGCATCAGTATGCGCAACCTCAACTGGCGTTGAGGCACAGATTTTCGTCAGATTGCCTAAATTCGACGCAGGCTTGCGAGCGAAGTGTGCTTCGCTTTGCGCAACGTCAAGGAGAATTGACGTCATCTTTGATGAC
>JAFSSS010000053.1 GCA_017450925.1 Ruminococcus sp.
ACATCATCTGCTTGCCAGCTTTCCGTCATATTACCCAAATTCTCCTTGACTTGCGTCAGCAAGCCTGCGTCGAATTTAGGCAATCTGACGAAAAGCTGGACGGCGCATCTGATGCACAGGGGTCGTGCGGTGTTGCCTATACGCTTTTTCATTCGGGCAGTGCAGCTGATGTGCAGCCCGGCATACGGTATGATAGGAAATAACGGTAAAGGAGGTATCCGGCATGATAAAACAGATCATAATAGCCGCTGCAGCGGTGCTGCTGCTCACCGGCTGCGGAGATAATGCAGGCGGAGGAGCTTCATCAGCGGGAGCGGACAGTGCTTCGCCGGCGGCAGAGGCCTCTGCCGTCAGCGGCGGGGAGGCCGCTTCACTGCCGGAAATAAAAGCCGATACAAGTGCGAAGACCGCCATGGTCAGCTATCTCGGCCCGGAGGGAACATATACGCAGGAGGCCTGCGGTGTTTTCTTCGGCGGCGAGGGCAGCTATATGCCCTGCGAAACAGTGGGCGATGCGGTGGATGCACTGACAAAGGGCGGCAGCTCCTTTGCGGTCATCCCGCAGGAGAACACGATCGGCGGCGCTGTTACTGACTATATCGACATACTTATCAACAGCGCGGGAGTGTCTGTAGTGGGCGAGGTAGAGCTGCCGATAAACCAAAATCTGCTTGTGCTGCCGGGGACAAAGGCCTCTGATATAAAGACGGTCTATTCTCACAAGCAGGGCATCGCGCAGGGCAGAGAGTGGCTGGAAGCCAATCTTCCGCAGGCCGAGGTCAAGGAGGTGTCAAGCACCGCCGAGGGTGCTAAAATGGTCTCCGAGGGAGGCGACAGTTCCTGTGCGGCTATAGCCTCTGCCGCCTGTGCAGAGGTCTATGGACTGGATGTGCTTGCTGCCGCTATACAGAACAACGACAGCAACAAAACACGCTTCTATGTGCTGTCGATGCAGCAGCCCCCGACGGCTGCCGCCGCCCGTACAGCCTTTATTGCCGAGGGCAGTGCAGCCGAGCTGCCCGGACTTATGACTGCGATGCAGGAGCAGGGCATTACCCTTATCGCGCTGCATGACCGCCCGAAAAAGACGGTGCTGGGGGAGTATCAGTATGTGATCGAATGCGCCGGCTGCTCCTACGGGCAGTATATCAAGCTGGCCGAGGGCACAGGGCTTGGGATGCGCTTTCTCGGCTGCTTTGATGTCAAATAGGTAAAGAATTAACATTTCGGCTGTTGAATGATCTAAGGGCAAATACTGTCATTAGATATACAATACAATATAATTGGAGGTATATGTATGAATAAGAAACCTATCGCGCTGATGCTGTGCCTTGCGCTGTGCTGCGGGACGGCACTGACAGGCTGCAGCGGCTCTGACAGCAGTTCAAAGGCTGCCGACAGCAGCGAGGCTGTGACCTCTGCCGCTGAAAGCACGTCTGCGCAGGAGTCGGCTGCCGAGTCTTCGGCAGAGTCTGCTGCCGAAGAGAGCAAGGCTGAAAGCGACTCCTCAAAAGCCGAGGAAGCTCCGGCAGAACTGAAGACCAACGTTATCGACGGTATCGACTATCTCACGCTTGTGACCCACGGCCACCGTCTCCCCGATGACTGGGAGGAAAAGGTGTCTATGGTGACCTTTGTCAACGGACAGGATTACGAGGTCACTATCGAGAAGAGAGCCTATGATGCCTATATGAAGCTCAAGGAGGAGCTGGAGAAGGAGGGCATCTATGTCGATGTGGATACCGGCTACAGAAGCGTTGCGGAGCAGATCGAGTTCACACAGCGCTACAGGGAAAGATACGGCTATGAATATGCCAAGAATGTAGTTGCAGTTCCCGGATATTCCGAGCATCATACAGGACTGGCGATAGACCTGTATCTGATCGTTGACGGCAAGCCTGTTATTTACAACGAGGATCTGATGAAGCACACCGATATCTGGGCGAAGATACACGAGAAGCTTGCCAAGTACGGCTTTATCCTGCATTTCATGGAGGGCAAGGAGGACATAACCAAGTTCGCCTACGAGCCGTGGCATATCCGTTATGTGGGCGAGGAGCCTGCAAAGGAGATCGCCGAAAAGGGCATTACCCTTGAAGAGTATCTCGGCGTTACTGTCAGCGAGGGTGAGGATACCTTTGAAGAGCCCTATGCTCCCGTGAATACGGAGACGCTCTATCAAGTGGCACTGCTCCAGTCGCTGGCACAGGGCTATTATGACGGCATCCTTTCCGTTGATGCGCTCAAGGAAAAGGGAGACATCGGCCTCGGCACCTTTGACGGTCTCAACGGTGAGATGATCGTCCTTGACGGCGAGGTTTACAGAGCCAACAGCAAGGGCGAGATCGAAAAGCCCGAGGGCGACGAAATGGTACCCTTCTCCAACGTTACCTTCTTCGAGGCTGACATCAAGAAGGAGCTGAAGGATATCAAGGATATCGACGCTCTGAAAAAGGAGCTGGACAAGACGACCCAGCTTAGCAAAAATATGTTCTACATGGTAAAGATAAACGGCACCTTCTCCACACTGAAGGCGAGGAGCGAGCCCAAGCAGGAGGAGCCCTACAAAATGCTGGACAAGGCTCTTGCCGACTCACAGACCGAATTTGAGTTCGAGGATATGAAGGGAACACTTGTGGCTCTTTACTGTCCCGACTACATGGGCGACCTCAATACAGTGGGCTGGCATTTCCACTTTATCAGCGATGACCGTACCAAGGGCGGTCATGTCCTGCAGGTGAGCGTCAAGGAGGCCGAGGCGCAGTTCGACGTGACCCCGGGCTTTAAGATGTATCTCTATGACGAGGAAAAATTCCAGCAGCTGGAGCTTGCCAAGGATGTGGATGAAGTGATAAAGAGCGCCGAGACCAAATCCAACAGCGATGAATGAAAATCGGGCGATTCTTAGCGCGGCGGCGGTAAACAGGTGCTTTTGATTTGAAGCTTTGTATGCGCCGCCGCTAAAAGAATAAAG
>JAFSSS010000054.1 GCA_017450925.1 Ruminococcus sp.
CCGTCCAGCTTTTCGTCAGATTGCCTAAATTCGACGCAGGCTTGCTGACGCAAGTCAAGGAGAATTTGGGTAATATGACGGAAAGCTGGCAAGCAGATGATGTGCAGAGGCGTTAGCCGCGGGTCGTGCGGTGTTGCCTTATATATTGTGATTTATGAAAAAAAGTCCCTCTCCCTCTTGACAAAACGTATTTATTGTGGTAATATATGAATAGATGTTCAAGTGTTTTGCAAAGGAGTGAGAAAAATGGCAGAGATAAACATAGCTGAAGCGCTGACGGAATGTGCTGTAACGGAGGATCAGCTTTACGATCTGGCGGAGCTTTTCAAGGTGTTCGGCGACTCAACAAGGATAAAGATACTGTCGGCACTGCTGACCGGTGAAAGGAACGTCGGCGATCTGGCGGAGGAGCTTCGTCTGACACAGACGGCCTGCTCGCATCAGTTGAGGGTGCTGAAAAACAATAAGCTTGTGCGCAGCCGCCGTGACGGCAAGGCGATATACTATTCCCTGTCGGACGACCACGTCAAGCGCATAATCGAAATAGGTCTGGAGCATATACTTGAATGAACCTATAGCAAGGAGAAGTGGATATGAAAAGCAAAACGGTATGGGACAGGGTCTCGCCGATATATGATATTTTTGAAAGGGTCTTCAACGGCAAAGCCTACAGCGGCATGGCCGAAAAGGCGGCGGAGTATATTGACCCCTGCGACGATGTGCTGGAATGTGCCTGCGGGACAGGGGCGATAAGCATACGTCTTGCGAAAAAGGCAAGGCGGCTTACGGCAACGGATATGTCTGCGGATATGCTTAGGCAGTGCGGGAAAAATCTGAAAAGCTGCTATAACGTTAGGCTCAGAAGAGCTGACATCACGGCGCTCAAGGTGCGGGACAGCAGCTTTGACAAGGTGGTGGCCGGAAACGTCATCCACCTGCTGGACGACCCGAAGGCCGCAGTAAGCGAGCTGCTTAGAGTCTGCAGGCCGGGCGGCAAGGTCATCATCCCAACCTATATAAGCATACAGCGAAAGAACCACGGCGGCCTTATCAGCGGGGTGTTCAGCTGTATAGGGATAAGGTTCAAGAACGATTTCACGCTGGAAAGCTATCGGCAGTTCTTTGCGGACATGGGCTTTCCCGATGCGGAGATCACTGTCGCGGAGGGGGTTTATCCCTGCGCGGTGGCTGTTCTGGACAAAAAGTGAAGCATCTGATAAACCATATATGAAAGGAAATGCGATATGAAAAAGACATTCAAGCTCGACGAACTGGACTGCGCCAACTGCGGCGCTAAAATGGAGACAGCTATCAAGAAGATAGACGGCGTAAAGGACTGCTCTGTCAGCTTTATGACCCAAAAGCTCACTCTTGAGGCTGACGACGATAAGTTTGACGGCATCCTTGCGCAGGCTGTTAAGATCTGCCGCAAGATCGAGCCGGACTGCGAGATAGTCATCAAGTAAGATGAAACGCAGGCAGAAAAAAGTCCTTATAAGAATAATCATCAGCGCGGTGATGCTTGTCGCGCTGAAGATATTCGCTCCCGAGGAGGGCTGGATAGCCGCCCTGCTCTATGCTGTGCCCTATGCCGTCATCGGATATGATGTGGTATTCAAGGCCGCACGGAATATTGCTCACGGACAGGTGTTTGACGAGAATTTTCTTATGATGATCGCCACCGTCGGTGCCTTTGCCACAGGGGAATACATCGAGGCTGCCGCGGTAATGCTGTTCTATCAAGTGGGAGAGCTGTTCCAGAGCGTGGCAGTGGGCAAGTCGAGAAGGTCTATCTCCGCCCTTATGGATATAAGACCCGACCACGCAAATATCGAGGTGGACGGTGTGCTTACCGAGGCCGACCCGGAGGATGTGGCTGTAGGGGACGAGATAATCATCAAGCCCGGCGAGCGCATCCCGCTGGACGGCGTTGTTCTTGAGGGCGAGGGCACGGTAGATACCTCTGCCCTCACGGGAGAGAGCCTGCCCCGGACTGTCCGGCCGGGGGACGATGTGGTAAGCGGCTGTATAAATCAGACGGGTCTGCTGAAGGTGCAGGTCACAAAGCCCTTCGGCGAAAGCACTGTGGCAAGGATACTGGAGCTGGTGGAAAACTCCGCCTCGAAAAAGGCTCACGCCGAAAACTTCATCACACGCTTTGCAAGGGTATATACTCCCGCAGTATGCTTTGCGGCGCTGGCGCTGGCGGTGATACCGCCGATATTTGCGGGGGGCTGGCTGACGTGGCTCCACAGAGCGCTGATATTCCTTGTTATCTCCTGCCCCTGCGCACTGGTCATCTCTGTACCGCTTAGCTTTTTCGGAGGCATCGGCGGTGCCAGCAGAGAGGGCATACTGGTCAAGGGAGGCAGCTATCTTGAGGTGCTTTCCCGAAGCGGGACGGTGGTATTCGACAAGACAGGCACTCTTACCAAAGGCGTTTTCAACGTAACGGCGGTGCATCCGCAGGAGATACCCGAGGCCCGGCTGTTAGAGCTGGCGGCCTATGCCGAAAGCTACAGCACGCATCCTATCGCCAAGTCGATACTGGATGCCCTTAACGAGGAGCCCGACCGCAGCTGCATCGCCTCTTACGAGGAGCTTTCCGGCAGAGGCGTCAAGGCGGTCATCGACGGGGACGAGGTCTGCGTCGGCAACGACAAGCTAATGGAAGAGATAGGCGTGAAGTGGCATCCCTGCCACCATGCGGGAACGACTGTCCATGCGGCGGTGAACGGCAGATACGCGGGACATATCGTCATCTCCGACGAATTAAAGGAGACCAGCAGAGAAGCTGTCTCGGCGCTGAAGGCGCAGGGAGTCGGGAAAACGGTGATGCTCACCGGCGACTCAAGAGCCGTGGGCGAGGACACTGCCAAGCGTCTCGGCATGGACGAGGTCCACACCGAGCTGCTGCCGGCGGACAAGGTGGAAAAGGTCGAGGAGCTGCTTAGCAGCAAGGCGGCCGGGTCGGCGCTGGTATTCGTGGGTGACGGAATCAACGATGCCCCGGTGCTTTCGCGGGCGGACATTGGCATTGCAATGGGGGCTATGGGCTCCGACGCGGCTATCGAGGCTGCGGACATCGTCCTTATGGACGACGACCCGGCAAAGGTAGCGCTGGCGATACGCATCTCCCGCAAGACTCTTCGGATAGTAAGAGAGAACATCATCTTCGCTCTCGGCGTAAAGGCGGCGGTGCTGATACTCGGAGCGCTGGGCTTTGCGTCCATGTGGGCGGCGGTATTTGCCGACGTTGGCGTTTCGGTCATAGCTATCCTCAACGCTATGCGATGCCTTAGGGCTGCAAAATAGACTGTAACATTTCCTCCATAAAAACAAAAAGGCGGCGTACCCGGGCGACCGGATACGCCGTTTTTGCTGCCGCCAAAAAAAGAAAGGCACCTCTGCCAAAATACAGCAGAGGTGTCTTGAAAAAGCTTATTTACAGTTTAAAGCGGCAGATCAAAGCTCTACCTTGCCCTCGTACTTGCCAACTACATAGTAAGCAGCGTTATCCTCGGGCTTTACATAAACCTGTACGTTCTTGGCAGTCTTCTTGGTCTGTGCCTTATAATCAGCCTTGCAGGCCTCAAGAACAGCCTTCATCTCGAACTTCTTATCGCCGTACTCGAGAACGATGTTGTCACCGGCCTCTTTCTTGGCAGCGGCAGCCTTCTTGGTCTCTACCTTATCAGCAGCCTTCTTAACGGTCTTCTTAGCAGCAGCTGCTGTCTTCTTAGCAGCAGTCTCGGTCTTTGCAGCGGCCTTCTTGGCAGCAGTCTCGGTCTTTGCAGCAGCCTTCTTGGCAGCGCCGGCGACCTTCTTGCCCTCGGTCTTTACAGCCTCTGCAGCCTTTTCAACTGTTTCCTTTACAGTTTCCTTCTTATCAGCCATGATTCTTTTTCTCCTTTCAGAAAATGGGTATTGCCATTACTTGTTTACAGCGTCCTTGAGAGCCTTGCCGGCCTTGAAAGCGGGAACCTTCTTGGCATCAACGTGGATAGGCTTCTTGGTAGCGGGATTGATAGCTTCCTTGGCAGCTCTCTGTCTTACCTCGAAAGTACCGAAGCCAACGAGAGAAACCTTATCGCCTGCCTTAAGAGTATCAGTGATAGAATCGATTACTGCAGCAAGAGCCTTTTCAGCTTCCTTCTTAGTGGTGTAGCCGCCTTTTTCAGCAATTGCAGCAATGAGTTCAGCCTTTGTCATGTTCAAATACCTCCAAAAAATTTATTCTGCTTGTATTATAGCCTATTTCAGGCGGTTTGTCAAATGCAAATGCCCTGTTTTCGCGGTTTCCGGGCAATCTTTGTAGAAATACATAAAATATCTCCGGGGACAGCTTGAAATTTTTGTGTTTATTAACACAATATTTCAAGGCTTTTTATCATTCAAATCACGCAAATACACTTAAAACCGCCCTCTCTCGCAAATTGGCGTCTCCAAAAGCGACGGCAAACGCGATGCTCGTTAACGGTCAGTTCACATTTGGCATCTGCCTTTACTCAATTGACAGGACGCATCAATAATGATATAATAGTGCTGTGACAGAATGAATCACGTCCCGGACAGGGCTGTAAAACGGAGTGACAGATATGGGTATCCTATCAGCGATAAAGCAGGCGATAGATGAAGCTTCCGCCAGAGAAAGAGCAGAAAAGAAAGCGCTTTATGAAAGAGTAAAGCCCTATAACAGAGGATATGACGTTTATCCCGAGGAGGTAACGGATCACTTCGCCGGGATGCTGAAGAAGAAGCTTGTGAAGCAGCTTATAACAGAGCTGCTCCTGCTGGCGCTGGCGGCGGGCGGGATAACCGCGGGTTTCGTCTGGGGATACGTCCCGCCGATAGTCATACTTCCCATACCGGCGCTGGTGCTGCTGGCGCTCGTGATACAGAACTTCTCGCGCCTTAACCGCATCTCCGAAAGAAAATTCGATGCCTACGGGGCTATGGTGACGGACAGCCGCGTTGATACGAGGACCTCCACCGACTCCGAAGGGAACACAACCACCACCTACGATTACTACCTCTGGCTCAACGGCATTAAGTGCGAGGTAACGTCAAAGGAATTCAACAAGGCTCCGGTCGGGGTATATACATATTTTGTAAGGCTGAAGGGCAAGTACATAAAGCAGGATCTGTTCTTTCTCTATCCCACCGACCCCTCGGAGGCAGATCACCGCATCGGGCAGCATTATCCGGATGAAGAACTGCGGCTGTGGGCTCCGCCCGCCCCCAACGGGCTGGCGACGACGCTGTGCATTCTCGGCTTTATGGCAGTGATCGGCGGATTTCTCGCATACGCCCTGCCGCGCACCGGCGACAGACTTTGGCTGATGACGGCAATAGGCGGCGGCGTAATGGTGATCGCGGGCTTTATCGCCCGGGCGGTTTCAAGGAAAAAACGCGCACAGGAAAAGCTCGTCCAAAAGGTAAAGCAGATAAGCAAAAAGAAACAGAACAATATGTGAATACCAATCTTGATATGCATTGATTATAGTTGATAGTTGATAATGGACAGTTGCGGTAATACGCACTCCTTTCATTATCAACTATAAGCTTGATCGGAGGACTGAATGAACAATACAGAGACAGACAAGCCCCGGGTGATGCTGGCGGCTGTTGATACAGGCGAATATGATGCAGAGCGCTCGCTTGACGAGCTGGCCGAGCTTGCCCGCACTGCGGGGGCGGAGGTCGTCATACGCATTGTGCAGAGGCGCCCCGGGTTTGAGCCTGCCACCTGCATAGGCTCGGGACGGCTGGCTGAAATGGCGGAGCTGTGCGAGCGGGAGGATATAGATCAGATCATCTTCGACTGCGAGCTGACCGCCACACAGATACGCAACATCGAGGCGGTATGCAATGTGCATACCATTGACAGGACAATGCTGATACTGGACATCTTCGCACAGCGGGCGACCACTCACGAGGGACGGCTGCAGGTGGAGATAGCGCAGCACAGATACCGTCTGCCGAGGCTGGCAGGAATGGGCGTGAAGCTCTCCCGGCTGGGAGGCGGAATCGGCACAAGAGGCCCCGGCGAGACCAAGCTGGAGACCGACAAGCGGCATATCCGCGCCCGTATCGCCTCGCTCTCGGCAGAGCTGAAGGAGATCGAAAAGCGGCGGGGCCTTCACCGTGAGCGCCGGAAAAAGGACGGCGTTCTCGTGTGTGCTGTCGTGGGTTATACCAACGTGGGGAAATCCACCCTGCTGAACACGCTGACAGATGCGGGCATCCTTGCGGAGGACAAGCTGTTCGCTACCCTCGAGACAACCTCACGCTCAATAGAGCTTCCCGACGGACGAAGCGTCATGCTGGTCGATACGGTCGGGCTTATCAGCCGGCTGCCCCACCACCTTGTCGAGGCCTTCAAATCGACCCTTGAAGAGGCCGCAAATGCCGATGTGATACTTCATATCGTGGATGCATCAAACGACGACTGCGCCGATCAGGCGCGGGTCACTCTTGAGCTGCTCAGTGAGCTGGGCTGCGAGGGCATACCGGTGGTGACGGTACTCAACAAATGCGATCTCGTGCCCTATATCGACGATATATCGGCAGAGGAAAACACGGTGAAGATCTCTGCCCGCACCGGCGAGGGAATCCCGGCGATGCTGGAGGCGATAGCCAAGGCCCTGCCCCAGAGCGCTCGGAAGATGAAGCTGCTTATCCCCTATTACGAGGGAGGGCTGCTTTCGGAGATAAGACAGGAGGGAAAGATCTTTTCGGAGGAATATACTCCCGAGGGCACTCTTGTGGATGCACTGGTGGATGTGAGGCTTTATACAAAGGCGGAGAGGTACAAGTATTCCGAGCAATAAGGGCTGTCATTCCTTATATCCGGGATGCATTAGGTAAAAAATGGCAAAAGCCACTTGACTATTGCGCTCCGGGGGAGTATAATTGTATAAAGGCATATAATTGTATAAACAGAAAAGGCGGTGTCCTATGGAGCGTTTGCTGCTCATGGACGAGAGAAACTATGACCCCGCCCTGCCGGAGATCAGGCGGACGGCAGTGAGAGGCATCATCAGACGCGGAGAGGGGCTGCTCTTTATCCGCAGCAGCAGAGGGGAATTAAAGCTCCCCGGCGGCGGCAAGGAAGGAAACGAATCCGACCTTGACACCCTTATCCGCGAGGTGCGGGAGGAGACCGGCGCCCGGGTGATATCCGGCTCTGTCAGACCCTTCGGGTACATCGAGGAAAAAAGGCTGTCGGTAAAGGAGCCCATGATCTGGCATCAGTTTTCCATGCTCTATTTCTGTGACGTAGAAGATGACCTCGGCGAGACGGATTATTCCGAAAGCGAAAGGTCACAGGGGTTCCGGCGCGTTGTCTGCACCGTAGATGAGGCAATAGAGCAAAACCGCCGTATGCTTGAAAGCGAGGGCGTCAAGGCGTGGAACAGGCGGGAGTATAACACTCTGCTGCTGATAAAGAAATATTTTGACGATCATATATGTACAAAGGAGTAAGTGTTATGAAAATGAAAGAGAGCCAGTTTGAGCTTATCAAGGCTCAACTGAAAAAGCTTACCTCGCAGGACTGCTTTTACGGCAGAAAGCTGGCAGGCATCGACGTGGATTCGATAAAGAGCCAGGAGGACTTTGAAAAGCTCCCCTTCACCTGGAAGGGCGACTTGAGAGAGGCTTATCCTCTCGGACTTCAGGCGGTGCCGGAGGAGGAGATCGTGCGCATACATTCCTCCTCGGGAACTACGGGAACTCCCGTCATCATCCCCTACACCAAGCAGGACGTTGACGACTGGGCGGAGATGTTCGCCCGCTGCTACCGCATGGCAGGCATAACCAACCTCGACCGCATACATATCACTCCGGGCTACGGCCTGTGGACGGCGGGCATCGGCTTTCAGCTCGGTGCCGAGCGCCTCGGAGCAATGACTATCCCTATGGGTCCCGGAAACACCGACAAGCAGCTGAGAATGATGGTGGATATGCAGTCAACGGTGCTGTGCGCCACCTCAAGCTATGCGCTGCTGCTGGCGGAGGAGATCGCCAAGCGCGGCATTCGCGATCAGATCAAGCTGCGCAAGGGCGTTATCGGCTCTGAGCGCTGGGGCGAGAAGATGAGAAAGCGCATCGCTGACGAGCTGGGCGTTCAGCTGTTCGATATATACGGTCTTACCGAGGTTTACGGCCCCGGCATCGGCATGAGCTGCGAGCATGAATGCGGAATGCATATGTGGGACGATTTCATCTATTTTGAGGTGGTCGATCCCAAGACCGGCGAGCAGAAGCCGGACGGCGAGGTGGGCGAATTAGTCATCACCACGCTGCGCAAGCAGGGCGCTCCGCTGATACGCTACCGCACTCACGACCTTACACGCATAATCCCCGGGGAATGCCCCTGCGGCTCGAAATATCCCCGCATAGACACCATTCTCGGACGCACCGACGATATGGTGAAGGTCAAGGGCGTGAACATCTTCCCGAGCCAGATCGAGGAGATGCTCACCACTGTTGAGGGTGCCTCCAGCGAATATCAGTTCATGATCGACCACCTTTACGGCAAGGATATCTGCACGCTTTTTGTCGAGGTCGAGAACGGCACCGACAGAGAGGATATGGAAAAGCGCATAGGTGCAGCATTCAAGGCGAGGATAGGTATAACCGTCATCGTCAAGCCGGTATCTATCGGCGAGCTGCCGAGAAGCGAGAAGAAATCCACCCGCGTGTTCGACAACAGATACTGAAAAAAACAACAAGACCGTTATCTCCCCCCGGCGGGGCGGGATAACGGTCTTTTGCTGTTATCAAAGCTCTGTGCAGAACTCTACCTTTTCGCCGTTGAGGATCATGTTCGTTGTCCTTACGGCGCACATCTTTCCGCACATGGAGCAGGTGTGCCTGTCTGCCGGAGGAGTGCTTTCAAAGTATGCCCTTGCCTTTTCCGGGTCAAAGGCGATGCCGAACATCTCCTCCCAGTCCACCTTGTGGCGAGCCTCTGCCATTGCGTTGTCCTTGTCCCTTGCGTGGGGAACGCCCTTGGCTATATCCGCTGCGTGAGCCGCGATCTTGGCAGCCACGATGCCCTCCTTTACGTCATCCACATCGGGCAGGCGAAGATGCTCCGCCGGGGTGACGTAGCAGAGGAAATCCGCTCCGCTGGCTGCGGCGATAGCTCCGCCGATAGCTGTGGTGATGTGGTCATAGCCCGGGAAGATATCGGTGACCACAGGCCCCAGCACATAGAAGGGCGCGTTGTGGCAAAGGCGCTTCTGCAGGCGCATATTAGCCTCGATCTCGTTCATAGCCATGTGGCCGGGGCCCTCGACCATTACCTGAACGTTTCTTGCCCAGGCGCGCTCGGTAAGATGCCCCAGCTCGATCAGCTCGGAGATCTGTCCTGCATCGGTCGCATCGTCGATACAGCCGGGACGCAGAGCGTCACCGAGGCTGATAGTCACGTCGTACTCATAAAGGATATCCAGCACCTTGTCATAGAACTCGTAGAACGGGTTCTCGTTGCCGGTCATCATCATCCAGGCGAAGAGCAGCGAGCCGCCCCGGGAGACGATGTTCATTTTTCTGCCCTCGCGCATGAAGGCCTCGACCGCACGGCGGTTGATGCCGGCGTGGATAGTCATGAAGTCAACGCCCTCCTCAGCGTGAGCGCGGACGACCTTGAGGAAATCCTCGGCGGTGATCTCCAGCAGATCCTTTTCAAGATATCCGATAGCGTCATACATGGGAACTGTGCCGATCATGGCAGGAGATTTTTCCACCAGCGCCTGACGGAACGTGTTCGTCTTGCCGTAGTTTGAGAGATCCATTATCGCCTCGGCTCCGAACTTATGGGCGAGATCGACCTTTTTCATCTCGTTCTCGTAGTTCTTTGCATCGCCGGAGATGCCGAGGTTCACGTTTATCTTTGTCCTCATTTTGGTGCCAACGCCCTCGGGAGAGATCGACTTATGGTTCACGTTGCAGGGGATAGCCACCTCGCCCTTTGCCACCAGCTCACGGAGCTCCTCGGGGTCGATGTACTCCTTCTCTGCCACGATCTTCATTTCGGGTGTTACGATGCCGGCCTTTGCGGCTTCCATTTGTGTGTGATATGCTTTTTCCATTCTGAATACCTCTTCTTTCCTGTTTTTATTTTTCTGCCGTGAATCTGCTGTTGATGTCAAAGGCGTGGTTCATCGGTCCGCTGCCTTTTCCGAGGTCGAGCATCGCTGCCAGCGCCCCGGAGATATAGGCCTTTGCCCTCTCAGCGGACTCGTAAAGCGAAAACCCCTTTGCCAGATTTGCGGCTATCGCGCTGGAGAGCGTACAGCCTGTGCCGTGGGTATTGGGGTTGTCGATGCGTCTGCCCCTGAGCCAGTGCGAGCCCTCCTTTGTGCAGAGAAGGTCGTTGGCATCGCTGATGCTGTGTCCGCCCTTGAGCAGCACGGCGCAGCCGTATTTTGCCAGTATCAGCCCTGCTGCCCTTTCCATATCCTCCTCCGAGGTGATCTTCATTTCCGCAAGCACCTCGGCCTCCGGGATATTCGGGGTAATGACATCCGCCAGCGGGATTAGCCTTGCACAGAGGGTCTCGACGGCCTCGCTGCTGATAAGTCTGGCTCCGCTGGTTGCCACCATTACCGGGTCAAGGACGATATTCCTCGCCTTATACTGTGTGAGCTTATCCGCGATCGTGCTGATAAGTCCGCTTGATGAGACCATTCCGATCTTCACGGCGTCGGGAAAGATGTCGGTAAAAACACGATCCAGCTGACTTGCCAGAAAATCGGGTGTTGACTCCATGATATCTGAAACGCCGGTCGTGTTCTGGGCAGTTAAAGCCGTAACGGCGGTCATAGCGTAAACGCCGTTGGCCGTCATGGTCTTTATATCTGCTTGAATGCCGGCGCCTCCGCAGGAATCAGATCCCGCGATCGATAATGCTGTTCTCATAAAACTACTCCTTTCGATGAACGCATTATGGTTTTCTATAGCGGCAGAAGGTGGTGCCCCCGATCTCCCGCTTTTTTTAGTTCACGCTGCGCCCCCCTCCGGGGGGCTTGGGTTGGTTTCGTGCTGTGGCTGTTGGTACTCGAATTCTTTCGACTGGGATTTGCTGTTTTCTATCTCACGTTGATTTGAGCCGTTTCCACACTTTGTATAAGTCTGCATTCCGAAGGGGCTTGGGGACGATCGGAAAGTATTGACCCACACATAACAGGTGCGCAGATCCGCAGGTTTAACACATCGTCCGGGTCGTCGCCTACAATCGTATAAGCCATGTTTGCGCTATGCTTTGGTTCGTCACCGGACGGAAATGCGCGCGGTCGCTTCGCTCCCTTGCTGTTTCCTGCGAGTGCGGGAGGACAACTTTTTTCGGCGCTGCATTTTGTCTGTCCCCGTGGCTGTGTTTTGGGTTCCTGCTTTTGCGCCCTTTTGTTTCTTTGTGCAGCGCCGGGGTCGTCGCTATCGCGCCGAGTGGGACGCTGTCCCGATTTATTCCGAGCATGCGAGGAATAAATTGACCCTTGCAAGGGGCTCTGCCCCTTGACCCCGCTGGGGCTCTGCCCCCGTCCCCGCAAGGGCGCTGCCCTTGACCCGCCAGGGCTACCGCGCCCTGGACTGCGGAACGCGCTTCGCGTTTGGGTTTACAGCCCTGTTCGTCCCGCCGACAGTCTGTCTTTCCTCCTGCACTCGCTCCGGCTCGGCGGAGTTGCGCCGTCCGCGCGAGGACATATTGCTTGTATCAGCTGCCTTGCTGCCTCCTCGATATTCTCCTGCCCGAACACGGCCGAAACTACCGCATACCCTGCCGCTCCCATATCCTTCAGCTCGTGGATATTGTCAAGGCTTATGCCTCCGATAGCCGCACAGGGAATATCTACAGATGCATTTATCCCCCGGAACTGTTCCCCGGTTATCCGTATCGCCCCCGGCTTCGTGGGTGAGGGGAAAACTGCTCCCACCCCAAGATAATCTGCTCCTGCTGCCTCGGCAGCTTTAGCCTGCGCCGGAGTCTTGGCGGTGGCGCCGATTATAAAGCCCTCGCCTGCCTGCGCCCTGATCTCAGACACCGGTGCGTCCTCGATGCCGACATGACAGCCGTCGGCTCCGGCCTCCAAAGCAGCCTGCCAGTCATCGTTGACGATCAGCGGAACGCCGTACCCTGCGCAGACAGCTTTCAGCGCCCTTGCCTGCTTTACCAGCGCCCCGTGTGAGGCGGTCTTGTCTCGGAGCTGGATAAAGGTCGCTCCACCCCTTATTGCCGACTCCACGCTTTGGCAGAGGTCGCGGTCTTTAAGGCAGACGGGGTCGGTGACGGCATACAGTCTGAGCTGTGAGGGAGCTATCGGCCTGCGTACGGCCCGTTTGAGCCGCCGGATATAGTCTGCCGGGTCGGGGACGGTCATAGCTGTTCCCATTACGCAAACGCCCCTTGCTCCCGCCGCGATGACGTCCCGGGCGTTTTTGGGAGTTATCCCGCCGATGCCGAACACGGGTATGCTCACGCTTTCACACACTCTGCGGAGATAGTCAAGTCCCCTGCCGGGAGTTCCCTGCTTGCAGGGGGTGTTGAAGATATGCCCTGCGATGAGATAGTCTGCTCCCAGCCTTTCTGCCTCGGCAGCCTCCTCCGGCGAATGGACGGACGCGCCGATCAGCCGGAGGGTCTGCTTTCCTTCAGCACCAAGCACTCTTAGCTGCGGCATGGTAAGGTGCATATCGCAGCGATCAAGCTCCGGGTGAGAATGCCCTGTCAGCGGGGTATGATAAGGAGCGGTCAGCCGACCCATGCTTTTAAAAAGCTCGGCATAAGCTGTATCGGTCAGATCCTTTTCCCGCAGCAGGAGCATATCGGGCTGTCCTCTGCAGATCCCGTCTATCCTGTTTTCAAAGGGCTCACTGCACTGTTTCCTGTCGGTGACGACGATCACCTGCCCGGGGCGGGAAAGCAGCTCCCTACGGGTCTTTTCAGTCACTGACATAGAGATAATCGTTCAGCACGGGCTGGAGACCCTCGTCCGACATATCGGCATACATCTGCTCTAAGCTTCTGCTGTCGTTTATCTCAAACTGCTCGTCGCCCTCTGCCTCGCTCTCCTTTCCGGTATATTTGCTTTCGTGGTCGCCGATGCCGGTAGAGACCCCGGCGGATATTTTAGTAGCGGCGATCCTCACGATTCCGTCGCGGAAGCTTTTGCTTTCTCTTGAAGAAACCGTGATCCCTGCAAAGGGCAGGAATATCCGATAAGCGCACAGCACCTGACAAAGCTCCTTTTCCCCCACATCGAGGGGGTTGATCTTATCGTTATTTATGATCGGTCTTAATCTCGGGCAGGAGAGTGATATTTCTGCGTGAGGATATTTTCTTTGCAGATAATACATATGCAGGGCGGTGGCGAGGGCGTCCTTTCTGAAGTCGGAGAGTCCCAGCAGAGCAGAGCCGGCGACGCCTCTCATGCCGCCCATAAGCGCTCTTTCCTGTGCCTCGAAGCGGTAGGGCCAGACTCTCTTATGTCCGGCAAGGTGGAGCTGTTCATATCTCACCGTATCATAGGTCTCTTGAAAAACGGTAACAAAGTCCACTCCGCACTCATGGAGATAGCGGTAGTCCTCCACGTTGACGGGATATATCTCCACGCCCACCATGCGGAAGTATTTCCGGGCGAGCTTGCAGGCCTCGCCGATGTATTTCACATCGCTCATAGCGCGGCTCTCGCCGGTAAGGATAAGAATCTCCTCCATGCCGCTTTCGGCGATGATCTTCATTTCATGCTCTATCTGCTCCATAGAGAGCTTCATACGACGGATATGGTTATAGCAGTTGAACCCGCAGTAAACGCAGTAGTTCTCGCAGTAGTTGGCGATATAGAGCGGTGTGAAGAGATAGACTGTATTGCCGAAGTGGCGGCGGGTCTCTATTCGGGCGCGCTCTGCCATTTTCTCCAAAAACGGTGCGGCGGCGGGTGACAGCAGAGCCTTCAGATCCTCGGGTGAGGGGTTCGGCTTATCCAGAGCCCGCATGACATCGTTTGCGGTATAAGCAGAGGGGTCATAGCTCTCCACGGCTGACATGACCTTCTGCATGATATCCGACTTTATCTGCTGCTGTCCTTCCATATACTTCATATTGTCGCTGCGGCAGGAGGGGTCATTTTCCAGCTGATGCTTTTTAGCCAGAGCGGCCTCTGACAGAGCATCAGAGTCAACAAAAAACTGGTTTTCCATTCTAATCTCATTCCTTTTTTAATTCACGCTGCGTCCCTTTTGGGCGCTTGGATTTGTTTCGTGCTGTGGCTGTTGTGCCGCGCCGCGGACGGCTTGGCGTGTTGTGACGTGGGACGCTCGCATTCTTGATACGTTGGCGCGTTTGATCCTGTCATACGTTGGTGTGTGCTGTGTATATTCGCTTGGGTTGGTTTTGTGCTGTGGCTGTTGGTACTCGCATTCTTTCGACTGGGATTTGCTGTTTTCTCTCTCACGTTGGTATGAGTCGTTCCCACACTTTGTATAAGTTTGCATTCCGAAGGGGCTTGGGGGCGACCGGAAAGCCCCCAAACGGGGCGGCGCACAAAGTATTGATCCGCAGGTTTAACACCTCGTCAGCTCGCACCCTTCCGCTCCGACGCAGGCTGAAGCTGTTTGCGCTATGCTTTGGTGCGTTACCGGACGGAAATGCGCGCGGTCGCTTCGCTCCCTTGCTGTTTCCTGCGAGTGCAGGAGGATAGCTTTTCCGGCGCTGCATTTGGTTTGTCCCCATTATCGGGGATACGGTTTTCTGCTTTTATGCCCTTTTGTTTCTTTGTGCAGCGCCGGGTCGTCGCTTCGCGCCGAGTGGGACGCTGTCCCACGCCCTGCAAGGGGCGCTGCCCCTTGACCCCGCAAGCCTCTGGCGCGAGGCTTGACCGCGCGCTTTTTAATGCGCTTCGCGTTGGGATTTACAGCCTTGTTCGCCCCGCCGACAGTCTTTCTTTCCTCCTGCACTCGCTCCGGCTCGGCGGCGTTGGGTGCAGGGGCACGCCCCTGCTATCTTAAAAAACCTGTCAGTGTGTCCGACGGCGATGCTCCCCTTACAAGTACTCTTCCAAGCCCCGAAAGATATGCCTGCCTTCCTGCCTCTACGGCCTTCTTGAACGCCTCCGCCATTATCGGCAGATCCCCCGCCGTGGCAAGCGCTGTGTTCGACATTACTGCCGCCGCTCCCATCTCCATAGCCTCGCAGGCCTGCGAAGGACGCCCTATCCCCGCATCTACGATTATGGGAAGGTCGATCTCGTCTATCAGTATCTGTATGAAATCTCTTGTCGCAAGCCCCTTGTTCGAGCCTATCGGTGAGGCCAGCGGCATTACCGATGCCGCTCCCGCATTCACAAGATCACGCGCCGTGTTTAGATCGGGATACATATAGGGCATTACAATGAAGCCCTCCTTGGCAAGTATCTCCGTCGCCCTTACTGTCTCGGCATTGTCCGGCAGAAGATATTTGGTGTCCCGCATGATCTCGATCTTCACAAAGTCTCCGCAGCCCAGCTCACGCGCCAGCCGCGCTATCCGCACTGCCTCCTCTGCGTTCCTCGCGCCCGAGGTGTTGGGCAGGAGCGTTACCCCCTTGGGGATGAAATCGAGGATGTTTTCATGCTCCTTGGTGTTGGCACGGCGCACCGCGCAGGTGATGATCTCTGCTCCGGCGTACTTCACCGCCGCCTCGATCAGCGAGAGTGAATACTTTCCCGAACCGAGAATAAAGCGGGAGTTGAATTCGTGTCCCGCAATGACCAGCTTGTCATTGTTCATTTTTACAGCTTCCTTTCTTTAGGGCTCATATTCGCCCGAGATTATTCTTAGTATCATTGTTGCCTCGTGCGCAGCGCACACTGCCACCCTTGCCGAGATCAGTCCGAGGCCGTCTGCGACATCGCTGGTGCCGTCGCCGCAGAGATAGAACCGCTTTGACAGCCGCCGGGTGACTATCCTGTTCGATGAGTCAAGACCTGCCATGCCGCTTGCGGCCACCAGATACTTATCCGGCAGCTTTTCCAGCACGCAGTTGCAGAGCATCGCTTTCTGATCTGCCCTGTCAAAGGCCTCGCAAATGATGTCGTATGACCCGAGCAGTTCGGGGATGTTCTCCTCCGTAAGCTTTACCGTATCGGATGTGATGCGGATATAGGGTGCTATGCGGGTAAGCGTCTGCGTCAGAGCCTCGGTCTTGTACATTCCGAGCTGATCGGGGAAATACTGCTGGCGGTTAAGGTTGGATATATCCACCCTGTCAAAGTCAATAAGGTGGAGATGCCCCACTCCGGCTCTTGCAAGGCTCACCGCCGCATTTGAGCCGAGGCCTCCCAGTCCGCAGACTGCCACCGAGGCGTTTTCAAACCTTGCCTGCCGCTCCGCTCCGTGACGTTCCGCAAGAGCGGCGTGCATTTCTTCTCTTGTAGGGATCATATCAGCCGCCCCCCACGAATCCGACGATCTCGACCCTGTCCCCGTCGCTGACGACGGTGGCTGCGTAAGCCGCCTTGGGAACTATCTCCTCGTTCAGCTCGACTGCCACCCGTCCGGGATCGTAGCCGCCCTCGCTGACGAGCTGAGCCACGGTCTTTCCTGCCGCGGCTGCCTCAATGCCGTTTACTGTTACCATATCTCTGACCTCCTGTCTGTATGAAAAAGGGGAACTGCCGCATTGACAGTTCCCCCGCAAATACACGGTATTATGTCCCTACGTTGGCATTATCCAAATCAGGTTACGGGTCGGAAACTCGGGCGTTTCCCTCTCAGCCTGCTTACAAGCTCCCCTTGTATTTTTCAGTTTAACAGAAAATTATTAAGGTTTCAAGTCGGATTTGTGTCGTCACTGTGACGTATAAGAGCAGCTTTTCCGGCGCACTTTCTCACAATGATGCATAAATTCTCTCCGGCTGAAAAAAATATTTTAAAAAGCCCTTGACAAATCGGGAAAAAAGGTATAAACTATAATTAGCACTCGGGAGGTGTGAGTGCTAACACTCAAAAACTTCAAGTGCTAATCCATGTGCAGGTCACAGGAAAGGGGGAGCGCGGCATGGACAGCCGAAAGCTGAAAATACTGACGGCGGTGGTCAATGAATATATCACGACGGGTGAGCCCGTCGGTTCAAAGGCGATCATGAACCATGTAAAAGCATCCTCTGCTACCATACGCAACGAAATGGCCGAGCTGGAAAAGCAGGGCTATCTTGAACAGCCCCACACCTCGGCAGGAAGAGTTCCCACCTACAGCGGATTTAGGCTCTATGTTGACAGCCTTATGCAGACCGATCCCCTCTCTGACGAGGAAAAGGCAAGGCTGGACGCTATGATACCCGCATCGGCAGTTACCGAGGAGGAGGTAGTCAATTCCGCATCAACGGCGCTGGCAGAGATAACCAAGTGCGCATCGGTAGTTGCAAATCAAGCTCCGAAGTTCTCAATGATCTCAAAGGTCGAGGTCATCCCTACGGGCAAGAGGATGTATGTGATCTTGATGATAACCTCAAACGGCACTATCAAAAACAAGGTGTGCAGGCTGGAGTTCGATCTTACACACGAACAGCTTGAGTTCTTCGACAGCTTTTTGCAGGAAAACCTGCAGGGCGTTTCCGTCGGGGAACTTTCGGATAAGATGTTCGACGACCTTACGGCAGCTATGGGAGCTTATATGATGTCTCTGTCACCGCTGATGTCGGAGCTGCTGGAGCTTTCAAAGGAATTTTTCTCTCAAGAGGTATCGGTGGCAGGTGCAAACAATCTTCTCACCTGCAAGGATTTCGACCAGACGGAGATAATAAGATTCCTTGATAACAAGCGGGAGATGATGCAGTTCGTCAGCGAAAGCTTTTCGGGACTGCAGGTGCTTTTCTCTCCCGAGAGCGACGGATTTGTCATCAGCAACTCCTCGCTTATCGCCGCTCCCTTTTCAAAGGACGGCAAACAGATCGGCACGCTGGGGCTGCTGGGTCCCATGAGGCTCGACTATGCGAAGTTCATCCCGTACATCGAGTATTTTTCCAAGCGGATAACCGAGCTGCTGACAGACAGCGAGGACAATGACGGCGAAGAATGAACCAAGCCTTGTGCGGCCGGCAGAAACAAACACTCGGCATCAAGAATGCGAGTACCCAAGTCACATCACGAAAAGTCGCACGAACGCGGCACAACAACCACATCACGAAACAAACCCAAGCGCCCCAGAGGGGCGCGCAGCGTGAATTAAAAAGGGAGGCGGGAACGTTGGCTGATAATTTGGAAGAGAAGCTGAATGAAGAGGTTCAAGAGGCTGACGAAAACACGCAGGAGGCAGATACAGAGCCTGCGGAGAACGAGGAGGCAGAACAAAAGAAAGCAGATGAGACCCCGGAGCAGACAGAGGAAGAAAGGCTGAAGGCAGAGCTTGATGCCGCCAACGACAAATACCTGCGGCTAATGGCTGAATACGACAATTTCAGAAAGCGGAGCGCAAGGGAGCGCTTAGAGCTTTCTGCATCCGTCAAGGGAGACACGGTGAGCGAGATACTTCCCCTTATCGACAACTTCGAGCGGGCGCTTGCCGCCGAAACGGAGGATCTTGCATACAAGCAGGGCGTAGAGATGATCTTCAAGCAGTTCGGAGATATGCTCACCAAGCTCGGTGTTGCTAAAATGGAGCTTGAGGGCAAGGAATTTGATCCCAACGTTGCAATGGCTGTCAGCTCGGTGGAGGACGACTCGCTCGGTGACAACGTGGTCGCACAGGTGCTCCAGAACGGATATATGCTCGGTGATAAGGTCATCAGACACGCAATGGTGATCGTTGCAAACCCATAGTCAGCACATCTGATGCGGGAATGATCCCGCAATTATGAAATAAAGAATAATTATAAAGAAAGGTTGATTTTTATGGCAAAGATAATCGGTATTGATCTTGGTACAACTAATTCGTGTGTAGCAGTCGTTGAGGGCGGCGAGGCTGTCGTTATCCCTAACAGCGAGGGCGCAAGAACTACTCCGTCTGTAGTCGGCGTTTCCAAGAACGGCGACAGACTGGTAGGACAGGTCGCAAAAAGACAGGCAGTTACCAACTTCGACAACACTATAATCTCTATCAAGAGACACATGGGCTCTGACTACAAGGCTCAAATGGGCGGCAAGACCTATACTCCGCAGCAGATCAGCGCTATGATACTCCAAAAGCTGAAGGCTGATGCAGAGGCTTACCTCGGCCAGACAGTTACAGACGCTGTTATCACCGTTCCCGCTTATTTCACCGATGCCCAGCGTCAGGCTACCAAGGACGCAGGACAGATCGCAGGCCTGAACGTTAAGCGTATCATCAACGAGCCTACCGCTGCTGCTCTTTCCTACGGCATCGACAAGGAGGAGGATCAGAAGGTAATGGTATATGACCTCGGCGGCGGCACGTTCGATGTTTCTATCATCGAAATGGGCGACGGCGTTACAGAGGTTTTGGCTACCGCCGGAAACAACCGCCTCGGCGGCGATGACTTCGACCAGAGGATCATCGACTGGATGATAAGAGAATTCAAGGCCTCCGAGGGCGTTGACCTCTCGGGCGACAAAATGGCTATGCAGAGACTGAAGGAGGCTGCCGAAAAGGCTAAGATCGAGCTGTCCTCGACTCCGTCCTCCACTATCTCGCTGCCGTTCATCACCGCTGATGCAACAGGCCCCAAGCACCTTGAAATGACCCTTACTCAGGCTAAGTTCAACGAGATGACCGCCGATCTGGTAGAGATGACTATGGGTCCTGTAAGACAGGCGCTCTCCGACTCGGGTCTGACAGCCAGCGACCTTCAGAAGGTCCTTATGGTGGGCGGTTCTTCAAGAATACCTGCTGTTCAAGAGGCTGTAAAGAAGTTCATCGGCAAGGAGCCGTTCAAGGGCATCAACCCCGATGAGTGCGTAGCCCTCGGTGCTGCATATCAGGGCGGCGTTCTCGGCGGCGACGTTAAGGAAGGCCTGCTGCTGCTGGACGTTACTCCTCTGTCGCTGTCTATCGAGACTGCAGGCGGCGTTGCAACAAAGATGATCGAGAGAAATACCACTATCCCGACCAAGAAAACACAGGTGTTCTCCACCTATGCAGATAATCAGACCGCTGTTGATATCAACGTTCTGCAGGGCGAGAGAGAATTTGCCAAGGACAACAAGCAGCTCGGTATGTTCCGTCTTGACGGCATCGCTCCCGCTCCGAGAGGGATCCCTCAGATCGAGGTAACATTTGATATAGATGCTAACGGAATCGTTCACGTTTCCGCTAAGGATCTCGGCACCGGCAAGGAGCAGAACATCACCATTACCTCCTCCACAAATATGTCCAAGGAGGATATCGACAAGGCCGTCAAGGAAGCCGAGGCATTTGCTGCCGAGGATGCCAAGAAGAAGGAAGAGGTCGATGCAAGGAACCAAGCAGATCAGCTTTGCTTCTCTGTTGAGAAGTCCATGAACGAGCTTGGCGATAAGATCTCCGCTGACGAGAAGAGCAATGTTCAGGCCAAGGTAGATGCCCTCAAGGAGGCTCTCAAGGGCACAGACGTTGAGGCTATCAAGTCCCGTCAGAAGGAGCTGGAGACTGTTTTCCAGCCTATCGCAACAAGACTTTATCAGGAGGCTGCACAGGCTCAGCAGGCCGCAGGCGCTCAAGGCTTTAATCCCAACAATATGGGCGGAGCTGCACAGGGCGGCGCACAGGGCGGTCAGAACGGCGGCGATGATTTCATCGACGGCAATTTCACTGACGTGAACTGATAAAAGAGCATAATATGAACCCGGGACCGCAGTGCAAATATTGCCCTGCGGTCTGCGTGCGGACGGCGGAACTCACAAAGCTGTAAACCAAAACGCGAAGCACATTCCGCAGTCCAGGGCGCGGTAGCCCTGGCGGGGACGGGGGCAGAGCCCCAGCAGGGTCAAGGGGCAGCGCCCCTTGCAGGGCGTGGGACAGCGTCCCACTCGGCGCGATAGCGACGACCCGGCGCTGCAAAAAGAAACAAAAGGGCATAAAAGTGAAATCCGACATCAACAGCAATGAGGACACACCAAATTGCAGCGCCGGAAAAGCTGCCCTCCCGCACTCGCAGGAAACAGCAAGGGAGCGAAGCGACCGCGCGCATTTCCGTCCCTTAGCAAACTACGTTACAGCACAAACGAGCGCAAGCAGGAAAGAGCGTTAGCGATTTTCCGTTCCTTAGCGAACTACGTTACAGCTCAAACGAGCGCAAACAGGAAAGATGCAAAACAGCTGTGACAAGCCCCCGGCCTACAAGTCAACGTATGATAGAATCCAACACGCCCCCATCTGAAAGAATGAGGGTGCAAACGCCGCGTCCGCGATGCGGTGTCCAAGTACAGTACGAAACCAATCCAAGCCCCCAAAGGGGCGCAGCGTGAACTTAAAAGGAGAAATGCTTATGGCAGATAAGAGAGATTATTATGAGGTGCTTGGGGTCGAAAAATCTGCCTCGGAGGACGAGATAAAAAAAGCCTTCCGTAAGCTGGCAAGACAGTATCACCCCGATCTGCACCCGGATGATAAGCAGGCCGAGGCCAAGTTCAAGGAAGTGAACGAGGCCTATGAAGTGCTTTCGGATAAAGAGAAGCGGGCAAAGTATGACCAGTTCGGTCACGCAGCCTTTGACCCAAGCTACGGCGGAGGTGCCGGCGGAGGAGGCTTCGGCGGGTTCGGAGGCTTCTCTGATGTGGGAGATATCTTTGAGTCCTTCTTCGGAGGAATGGGCTTCGGCGGGTCAAGGTCATCAAACCCCAACGCACCGAGGCGCGGCGGAGATATCGAGACCTCTGTTTCGCTTGATTTCATGGAGGCCTGCAAGGGCGTAAAGAAAACCGTCAGGATCAACCGCAGCGAGACCTGCCCCGACTGCAAGGGCTCCGGCGCAGCAGCCGGAACTCAACCCAAGACCTGCCCCGACTGCAACGGCACAGGTACACGCCGCGTAACTCAACGCACACCCTTCGGCAATATCTCGCAGCAGACCGTCTGCACACGCTGCGGCGGCAGAGGCAAGATAGTCGATAACCCCTGCAGGACCTGCTCCGGCAAGGGCGTGGTCAAAAAGTCGGCAGAGCGTGAGGTCGAGATACCTGCCGGTATCGACGACGGACAGACACTGCGCGTACAGGGCGGCGGCCATGCCGGAACAAACGGCGGCCAGTACGGCGACCTGCATATAAGAGTCGATGTGCGTCCCGACCCGATCTTTGAGCGCGACGGCTACGATGTCTGGACTGAGGTACCGCTTACTTACACACAGGCGGCTCTGGGCGGCGAGATCATCGTTCCTACGGTTGACGGCAAGGTGAAATACACTGTCCCGGAGGGTATCCAGGTAGGCACCACTGTGCGTCTGCGCGGCAAGGGAATAAAGAAGCTGTACCGCACCGACCGCGGCGACCACTATCTCAAGATCACAGTTGAGATACCGAAAAACCTCACCAAGGAGCAGAAGGCCAAGCTGAAGGCCTTCGAGGAATCGCTTTCAGAGAAGAATTATCAGAAGCGCCAGAGCTTTTTTGACAAGCTGAAGGATAAGTTCAAGTGACCCGGAGGTGTGACGATGCCGAGGCTCATCAGACAATATGAACGCGCTGTGCTGGAAAGCGCAGTAAGGAATGACGAAGGCTCCGGCGGACACTGGGAGTGGCGCGAGCGCTATATCGGTGTCGAGGGCGTGCTTTCGGTATATGAAAGCACCAGCAAGGCTCCGGGGAAGTGCTTCATTCGCATGGAATATTACGGCGGCTATAAGCTCGTTCCGGCTGATGACAGCCCGGGAGAGCTGGAGATCATGGGCGAGGGCAGGTTCTTCACCACAAGTCCCGGCGAGCTGACCGATGCAGGCGACCAGCTCTGGCTCACCACCAAAAACAGTCACTATGTTTTTAAGCTGATAGAGTAAAAGCTGCACAGCAGCACCGTAAAGTGCTAAAAATGGCACTCTCCCCGTTCGGGGAGAGTGCCATTTTTAGCCGGAAGCCGTTACTGAAACAGCCCCTGCTTCGCTCTGCCTTATTTCCACAGCTTCTCGGGGTAAACACCCTCGCGGATAAGTGCCGCTATCGAGTCGGTGACTGCCTGCTTGTCCTCCTTGTAGGTCACGCCGAACCAGCGGTCACGGCTCTCTAAAAGCGTACACTCCGCCTCGCCGTTTTTAAGCAGACCGTCGATCATTATGGGCAGCAGCGACTCGGCGGTCTCGCTTTCGTCGTTCTCGCAGAGGAACTCCTCAAACTTTTCCTCAAGCGTTTCCATAAACTCCGGCGGACAGCCCCACATATTCATGGAAACATGGCTGTTTTCATCCACCTCCAGAGTTTCGGTCTTGCCGCTCAAGACCCTGCCGCCCTCACGGCGGATGTTGTAGGTCTCGGTTATCCCCACGAGCTTTCCGGCTTCGTCAACACGGCAGATGCCTCTTGTGACCGAGCCGTTGTCGGAAAGAGTGTTCTTCAGGATAAATCCCGCCATGCAAAGCTGGAGCCTGTCCGATGCAGGGCGCTCCGAGGTCAGAAATGCATACAGCTCTCTGAACGCCTGCCTGCCGTAGTAATCATCGGCATTGATGACGGCAAAGGGCTCGCGTACTGCCTCCTTGGCACAAAGAACAGCGTGACAGGTGCCCCAGGGCTTTTTGCGGAGGATCTTTTTGTGAGCCTCGGGAATATCATCCGTCTCCTGGAAAACATACTGCACGTTGACGTGCTTGGAGATGCGGTCGCCGATGCGCTCGCGGAACTCCTTTTCGATGTCGTGGCGGATGATGAAAACGATCTTGTCAAAGCCAGCAGCCACAGCGTCATAGACGGAGTAATCCATAATGATCTCGCCGTCGGGACCCACAGGCTCCAGCTGCTTGATGCCGCCGCCGTAACGGCTGCCAAGTCCTGCGGCCATTATTATCAGTGTACAGTTCTTCATAATTATTCTCCCGAAATGTTAATATTGTATTATCAGTTTAACATATATTTATAGATAAGTCAAGCCCCTCACTAAAACAAACTGGATTTGTGCGGTATATTTTTTGTGTATATTTATGGAAAATCAGTTGACATTGGCGGCGAAATATGTTAAAATAGAATAACAGTCTTAGCTGTATAGTAAAAAGGAGGAATATGTTATGGCAAAATTCAAGTGTGAGATCTGCGGCGAGATATTCGAGGCTGACAGCATCGAGACCGCAGTATGTCCCAAATGCGGAGCAAAGGGAGAAAAGCTGACCGAGATCAAGTCCAACCCCTATGCCGGTACACAGACCGAGAAAAATCTTCAAGCTGCTTTTGCAGGTGAATCCCAGGCAAGAAACAAATATACCTATTTTGCATCCAAGGCCAAGAAGGAGGGCTTTGAGCAGATCGCTGCTCTCTTCCTCAAGACAGCCGAGAACGAAAAGGAACACGCAAAGCTCTGGTTCAAGGAGCTGGGCGGCATCGGCACCACTGCCGAGAACCTTGAGGCTGCTGCCGACGGCGAGAACTATGAATGGACAGATATGTACGAGGACTTCGCCAAGACTGCCGAGGCCGAGGGCTTCCCGGAGCTGGCTGCAAAATTCCGCGGAGTCGGTGCTATCGAAAAGCATCATGAGGAGCGTTACCGTGCGCTGCTGAAGAATGTGGAGATGCAGGAGGTCTTCAAAAAGAGCGAGGTCAAGGTATGGGAGTGCCGCAACTGCGGACACATCGTTGTCGGCACACAGGCTCCCGACATCTGCCCCGTATGCGCACATCCTCAATCCTTCTTCGAGGTCAATGCCGAGAATTACTGATGACACAAGGAGCTGCCACGCCGGCAGCTCCTTTTTTGCATACAAAAAACGGAACGCACCGAAAGCGCGGTGGCGATAAAGAAGTATTTGACAATTACAGCTTTGTATGTGCCACCGCTAAAAGAATAAATAATAACGAAGAAAGAATAAAGAATAAACAAGGTGTCCGCTTTGCGGACATATTTCAAAATATATCGCCGCAGGCGATACCTTGATTATTATTTCTTATTTATTCTTTCTTCTTTTTTCTTTTAGCAGGCGCTGCACTAAGTAACGCA
>JAFSSS010000008.1 GCA_017450925.1 Ruminococcus sp.
GCATGATATTTTCTCCTGCTTTTGTCGGTGTGGTTTTTGGTCGTACTTAAATTATACCACAAAAGCGGAGAAAATTCAGTAGATAAAAACTTAATAATTGCTTGTAAATACGCGGTTTGCGGAGTTTTACAAGTGGCTAATATCATATATTTAAGGAGGAGATGCTTATGAAGTCAGTTGTATTTGCTTTGATTATTTCCGCGCTTATGTTCACAGCCTGCGGCGGAGGGTCGGTATCGTCAGCCGGCGGCACATCCGCTCCCGCTGAAACGAAGGCACAGCAGACGGCTGCCTCGCAAAGGGCGGAAGAGGCATCCGCAGCATCCGCAGACGAGCCCGCCTCCGAGACAGCGGAGCAGGCGCCCAAGGAGGAGGAGAAGAGCATGAAGCTTGAAATAGCAGGAACTCCCGTGACCGTGGAGTGGGAGGACAACGAATCGACAGCAGCCCTCAAGGAGCTTTGCAGGAGCGCTCCGCTGAACATACAGCTTTCCATGTACGGCGGCTTTGAGCAGGTGGGTGACATCGGCTCCTCACTGCCGCGGGACGACGTTCAAACCACCACCGCCTCCGGCGACATCGTCCTCTATTCCGGGGATAAGATAGTGATATTCTACGGCTCAAACAGCTGGGCATATACAAGGCTGGGACACGTCACCGACAGCTCCGGCCGCACAATGGAGGAGCTGCTGGGCGGCGGAGATGTTTCGATAACGATAAGTCTTTCATAGGGAGGAGTCAAAATGAAAAAGCTTACACTTATATTCGCATTATGCGCTCTGATGCTTTCCGGCTGCGGAAGCGCCGCATCATCGGAGAGCGGTGACACTGCGGCAGCATCGGCCGCTGCGGAGACGGCTGAAGGCACAGCCGCATCAGAGGAAAAGAGAGTCGCCAAGGACGGTGCCGATATGCAGACGGAGGACAAGTCCATGCCCACCAGAAGGCCCATGGAGGGCGGCACCAAGATAAATATGTATTTCGGCGACACGGTGATACCCGGCGTGCTGAACGACAGCGAGACCGCAAAGGCGCTTATCGCAAAGCTGCCCTACACTCAAAAGGTCAGCCGCTACTCCCACGATTTCTGCGGCGTTACCGAAAAGCTGCCCTACAGCGAGGACGAGGTCCACTACGGCTGGCTCAACGGCGACATCGACTACGCCACCGACGCCCCCTATTTCACCATTCTTTTTGAGGACGAGGACGTGTCGGAGAAATACGGCTATCAAGTGAACATCGGCGTTATAACCTGCCCTATCGAAAACATCAGCAGTCTCGAGGGCGACTATGAAGTCCGCATCGAGCTGGCAGAATAAGGAGTGATCGCTATGAACAGAGTGAAAAGAACTGTCGTCAGCACTGCGGCTCTCTGCGCTCTGGCGCTTGCAGGCTGCGGAGATCCTTCAAGCAGCAGCGCCCCCGCTGCATCGGCAGCGCCGATAAAAAGCTCGGCAGCCGTGTATTTCAGCCGCGTCGGCAACACCGACTTCCCGGATGACATCGACGCTGTCACCAGTGCAAGCCTCAACCGCGTTGAGGGGACGCTGAAGGGCAACGCACAGCTTATAGCCGAATGGGCGGCAGAGGCCGCCGGCTGCAAGACCTTCGAGGTGGTGGCTGAAAAGGCCTATCCCGCTGATTACGACGAAACAGTTGACCTTGCCAAGACCGAACAGGGCGATAAAGCAAGGCCGGCGCTCAAAAGCAGCGACGACCTCTCCGGCTATGACACCCTCTGGCTGGCCTTCCCCAACTGGTGGGCTGACCTGCCAATGCCGCTCTATACCTTCTTCGAGAAATACGACCTCTCCGGCAAGAACATCTATGTCTTTGTTACCCACGAGGGCAGCGGCTATTCCTCCACGATCGATACTATCAAGGAGCTGGAGCCGGAGGCAAACGTCATCCAAGCGATGTCTGTAAAGGGCGGATCTGTCACCGGCGAGGAGCAGAATATAAAGGACTATGTGAAGAAGCAGTTAGGATAAAACGTGACAGCATAAAAACAGCGCACCGGACGCAGACCCGATGCGCTGTCATTTTATTCTGTTTTCAGCCTGTCAGCGGTTCTTCTTTCTGATGATAAGGATAGCTCCGACTGCTGCCGCCGCCAGTGACAGGCTTGCTGCCGTGCCGGTCGCAGGGTTGGTATCCTTGTTCCCGCTTTCGGGCTTGCTTTCGGTCTCGGAGGATTCGGGCTGGCTCTCCTCGGGAGCCTTGACTCCGTAGAAGTCGTCCATATCCTTCTTGATAAGGTCAAGATCATAGAATCCGCTGGGGTCGTCGCCATTCATCGGCAGCTCATAATCTACCTTAACACCGCCGTCAACTTCTGTGCCGTCATTTCTTATGATAGCTAAGTTTCCGGAAAGGTTGCCGTATAACCCGTCAGGGTAGAAGGTGACGCAGGCAATACAGCCGCCGCCTCCGGAGGTCTCACCGAGAACGGGGATACCGTTATCCTGAGCTATGCAGGGCAGGTAATTTCCGCAGGAGAAGGAAACTCTGCTCGAAATGATACCGAAATTGAGGTCATAACCCACTCCCTTGTCCTTGTCATCAAACACGCCGTCAAGGTTGAGGTCAAGGTCTGCAGTGACTTTTATTGTCGTGCCGGTAAGTGTGCTGAGCTGATTCTCGGTAAATTGATTAGTCGCATTCTTCTTGTTGGTCATCATCGCGATCATATAGCATACAACGCTTGAATCGCCACCGGTATTGGTGGAAAGGTCAATGATGAAATTCTTCAGTCCCTTTTCGGCAGCATAGTCCAGCGACCACTTGAACGGCTCAACAACATCGCTCTCAAAATGGTCGAATATGAAAACAGCGGTATCGTCATCTGCCAGCAGTTCGGCCTTCATGCCCCAGCCCTTTACAGATTTCAGCCTGCCGTCGAAGCTCGTTGCTCTTGCCATGTTGAAATTAAGCTGGGCATTGTCCTGTCCCATCGCCATCATCCACATCTTCATCGGAAGGGATTCATCGCTGTCAGCCTGAGCAAGGGCACCGAATGAATTTACCAAAGAGGAATCGCTCGGCTCTTCCTTGTTGATCTCACCCAACATCATAGAGGGCAGGAGAGTGTGACCGCCGTCATCGAGATACGGCGAGATCAGCATAAGGCCGTAGTAGAATTCGTCCCAGCCCGGCTTTTTCAGATGCTCCTTAGCAGCACGGGTGATCTCATTGAACTCATCAAGCGCCTTGTCGAAGCCCTTTTCCTTGATGGTAGAAGCCATAGCACTTTTAGAGGGCGCACCGTAGATATTATCCATAAGGAAGCACAGCTCGCTGTAGGTGTAATCCGCCATTTCCTGAGTGCGCTCTGCCTGCTGAAGCGAGCTTTCAAGGTCAAGATAGGTCCCCTCACCAAAAAGATCGGAGGTGTGGTTGAAATAGATGCTCCCGTCAAGATATATGGCGGAATTATAGGTGGGAACGAAAATATCCGACAGAGTGGTGATCGGCATATATGCCTCTCCGTCATCGGCAAGGAGGTCGATGCCGTACTTGGAGAAGTCAAGGACAGCAACGCTCTCGGGTACCTCGAGCTTTGCGTGTTCCTTGGCATATTTGCCTCCCAAATTCTCTGAGGGAACATAGTTGGATGTAACAAGACGCTCATAATTCTTGACAGTTACAGTATCCTTCTCGGTATCGACAGTCAAGGCGCCGTTGTTGCCCGTGATCTCATAAATTCCGTCGCCCTTGTCCTCGGTCTCAAAATCAACGGTAAAGATCGAGTCAAGAAAATCCTCAGCCTTCAGATAGGGCAGATCGGGATTTGCCTTGGTAAACAGACAGTCAAGCTCCTTACTGTCGTCCTTGGAATAGAGATAGGCCGTTAAGGTCTTTTTGTCATAGCCGCCTTCTGTCTCCTCGGCAAAGGCAGAAAGGCTCAGAGAGCTTACTGCCAGCGCGGCAGCAGCTGCTGCGGCGGCAAGCCTTTTCATCTTCATAAAAGTAACTCCTTTCACGGTATCCGCTGCATTCATTTCCATATTATACCAGCTCAAAAGCATAGCATAAAAGTATAATATTATTGTAGCATATCCGTTATAATAAGTCAATACCCCCGCAAGCCTCTGCGGTGATTTTTCTCGATCATTCAGACCGGCAGCTGCCGCCCTTGGTGTAAAAATATCGCTGGCAGCCGCCGGGGCAATTGACAGATTTTAGAAATTGTTGTATAATACACTTGTAAACCTTTTGTTCGGGATAAAGGAGGGCTGTCTATGCAGTACAGGAAGGACAGGCACGGCGAGGAGCTTTCTCTGCTGGGCTACGGATGTATGCGCTTTTCAAAGAAGGGCGGAAGGATCGACATCGCCAAGACGGAAAAGGAACTGCTCCGCGCCTTCAGAGCAGGAGTGAACTACTACGACACTGCCTATATCTACGGCGGCAGCGAGGCCGCAGTGGGAGAGATATTCGAGCGCAATCATCTGCGGCAAAGGGTAAAGATAGCCACCAAGCTGCCCCAGTATCTTGTCACCGGCCGCCAGCAGCTGGACAGGTATTTCAGCGAGGAGCTTTCCCGCCTCAGGACTGATTATATCGACTACTATCTGATGCACCACCTCACCGATATCGCTATGTGGGAAAAGCTGAAAAGGGTGGGCGTGCTGCAGTGGATCGAGGAGAAAAAGAAGAGCGGGCAGATACGCAACATCGGCTTTTCCTATCACGGCAACACCGAAAACTTTCTGAAGATACTGAACGACTACGACTGGGACATCTGCCAGATACAGTACAACTATTTTGACGAGCATTCACAGGCGGGTGTAAAGGGGCTGAAGGCTGCCGCCGCCAAGGGCATCCCGGTGGTCATCATGGAGCCGCTGCGGGGCGGCAAGCTGGTGGATATGCTCCCCGAGCGGGCAAAGCGCATCATGGAAAAAAGCGGACGGGGCTGGTCGCCGGCAGAATGGAGCTTCCGCTGGCTTTTCGACCAGCCGGAGGTGACGGTGGTGCTGTCCGGCATGAATTCGGCGGCTATGGTAAAGGAAAACTGCCGCACCGCCTCGCTTGCCAAGGCCGGCAGCTTCACCAAGCAGGACAGGGCTGTTCTTGCGGCGGTGACGAGAGCGATCAAGGCCAAGGAAAGGGTGGGCTGCACCGGCTGCCGCTACTGTATGCCCTGCCCCAAGGGCGTGGATATCCCCGGGACGTTCAGATGCTATAACGCGATGTTCATCGAGTCCAAAAGCGAGGGGCGCTTCCAGTACGCCCAGACCGTGGGTCTCACCGAAGAGCCGGCATTTGCGACCCAGTGCATCGGCTGCGGAAAATGCGAGCGCCACTGTCCGCAGGGTCTGCCTATCCGCGAGAAGCTGAAGGAGGCAGACAAGGCGCTTCGGCCTCTGCCCTACAAAATAGGGATCGACCTTGCCCGAAGGTATATGTTCCGCAAAGCCGGGAAAAAATAGACAGTTGATAATGGTTAGTTGATAGTTGATAATGAAAGGAGTGCGCCAAAAGCGCGGTGGCGATAAAGAAGTATTAGACAATTACAGCTTTGTATGTGCCACCGCTAAAAGAATAAATAATAAAGAAGAAAGAAGAAAGAATAAACAAGGTGTCCGCTTTGCGGACATATTTCAAAATATATCGCCGCAGGCGATACCTTGATTATTATTTCTTATTTATTCTTTCTTCTTTTTTCTTTTAGCAGGCGCTGCACCAAGTAACGCAAAGACACTTCTGCCGTGATACAGCAGAAGTGTCGGAATAAAAACTTCTTTATTGCGCCTGCGCTAAGGCGCACTCCTTTCATTATCAACTGTCCATTATCAACTATACTTTTTCCTGCGGGATGCCGTTTTTCATGTGCTTCTGAAGCATATACAGATACAGCACGAACAGCAGCACCGCGAAAGCTATCCCGACGGGATAGGCAATCTTTGCGGAAAGCCCGAAGCCCTCGCCTGCCATAAGGATGTAGGTGAGGCTCACCGCCGACATGAACGAGGCAGGAAGCGCTGTCAGCAAAGAATAGAACGGCCTTTTCGCCTTTTTGAGCAGATACGAGGTCGCCACCCACAGCGAGATCATCGCAAGGGTCTGGTTGCTCCAAGAGAAATACCTCCACAGGACATTGAAATCAAGCTGTGTCAGCACGGCGGAGACAGCGAGCATCGGGATCGTAAGGATAAGGCGGTTTTTTATCACCTTCTGCTTGAGGCCTGTCCATTCCGCAAGGATAAGCCTTGCGCTTCTGAAGGCGGTGTCGCCCGAGGTAATGGGGCAAACGACTACGCCGATGATCGCCAGCACGCCTCCCACGCCGCCGAGCATATTCTTGCATATTTCATAGACCGTTCCCGACTGCCCGTTATTGGTAAGAGCTTCGTTGAGCAGCTCCGTGCCGCCGTAAAAGGCAACACCCGCAGCCGCCCATACCAGCGCGATCACGGACTCTATAATCATCGCCCCGTAGAAGACCTTTCTGCCGTCCTTCTCCGTGGTGATGCATTTTGACATCACCGGAGACTGTGTGGCGTGAAAGCCCGAGATAGCGCCGCAGGCCACGGTCACGAACATGAAGGGCCATATGGGCAGATTTTTCGGATGCAGATCCTCAAGGCTTATCTCCGGGATAGAATACTCCGGCAGGAAGAGCATTCCACCGGCAATGCTTACCGCCATTATGATAAGCACCACGCCGAACACGGGATAGAACCTGCCGATGATCTTGTCAATGGGCATAAGCGTCGCCAGCAGATAATACACGATGATGACCACTATCCAGAAGCCTCTGGAAAGCGCATCCGGCGTAAGGCTTGCGATAAGCTCCGCAGGGCTGGTAACGAACACCGTGCCCGTCAGCAGGAGCAGCAGTATCGAAAAGGCCCGCATGATATACAGCGCCGGCTTGCCGAGATACTTGCCCGAAAGCTCGGCTATCGAAGCTCCGCTGTTCCTTTCGGAGATCATGCCGACCATATAATCGTGGACGGCCCCTCCGAGTATCGCGCCGAAAACTATCCACAGAAAGACCACCGGCCCGAAGCAGGCGCCCATTAATGCCCCGAATATAGGCCCTGTTCCGGCGATGTTCAGAAGCTGTATCAGCACAGCCTTCCAGGTCTTTACCGGGACGAAGTCAACGCCGTCGTTCTGTGACACAGCCGGCGTAACGCGGTCGTCCGGTCCGAATACCTTTTCAGTCAGCCTGCCGTACAGCAAAAATCCGAGCAGCAGCACAGCAAGGGCTGTAATAAACGATATCATATTTCTCACCCGTTCTGAATATAGTGAACGACATTGTAAACCGCACCTTGAGAACTGCTCAAGGGAGCAATTTCAATATCATTATACTATATATTATACAACTGCGGAGAATATTTTTCAATCGGCAATCATGCACAACAGAACAAGCGTTTTTTTGTGTATTGTTACAACAGCTCCAGCCGGAATATTTTTCATTCAGCTGCCGATGATCTCCTCGGCGATGACCCGCTTGGTGACACAGCGATCCATAGCCAGCCTTTCGATGTGCTTGTGAGCCTGCTCCTCGGTCATGCCTTGGGATGTTATCAGCACCCATTTGGCGCGGTTGACAAGACGTATCTCGGCCATTTTGTCCTCAAGGGAGACGGATCTCTTCTCCAGCCGTTTCAGTCGTTCACAGGTGCTTTCAAGCCAGTCCAGCGCCAGCGACACCAGCTGTCTTGAGGGGGGCTTGGGGAGGATATACACCCCGTGGGGGCTGACTTGATCGAGTATCTCGGCATAGTATTCGCTCCTAACCAGCAGCAGCACTGCGCACCGTGAGCCGGAGGAACGGTCTATAGCCAGCCTAACGCCGTTGTCATCGGGTAGGGGGGCGTTTATCAGCATGATGTCATACTCCCTGTCGGAAAGCCTCCGCTTGGCAGAGCCCACGCCTGTCTCAAGGTCGCAGTCGTAACAGCCCCTGTCTGCGATCAGCGAGGTCAGCGACTCGTTGAACTTGGGCTGTGCCGACACGATAAGCACACTGTAGCGCCGCTGTTTCAGTTCCACAGCACCGCCTCCTTAATCACAGTATATATCCAGTATCCTTGCAGGGATATGCTCCCTGACAAAGGCGCTCTGCCGGGCGCACTCCCTCGCCTCGGCAAGGCTCTCGGGGAGCCTTTCATAGCCCGCTGTCAGAGAGCTGTCGGCAGAGAAAAGGTCGATGTCCGCCACCGGCGGCAGATAGAGTCCTTTTTTATAGCCGTAAAGCCCCGCATAGATCAGCAGTGCAAAGGCAAGGTAGGGGTTAGCCGTCGGGTCGGGAGAACGAAGCTCCGCCCGTCTGTATTCTCCCTGTGCGGCAGGAATGCGGATAAGCTGTGAGCGGTTCTCGCCCGACCACGAAACGAACCTCGGCGCCTTGTTGGAGCCCAGCCTTTTATAGGACTGCTCCGTGGGGTCGAGGAAAACAGTCAGCGCCCGGATATGCTCCATTATCCCCGCCATGACCGCCGGGAGGATGATGTGGTTCTTGTCGTCCTTGACCGAAAGGTTGATGTGATAGCCGCTGCCCGGCTTGTCCGCCAAGGGCTTCGGAGAGAAATCGGCGCACAGCCCGTTGGCGTGAGCCACGGTCTTTACCACGGTGCGGAACGCCATAGCGTCGTCGGCGGCACGGAGAGCGCCGCTGTAGCGGAAATCTATCTCGTTCTGACCGGGACCCTCCTCGTGGTGGGAGCTTTCGGGGACGATACCCATTTTCTCAAGGGTGAGGCAGACCTGCCGGCGGATGTTCTCGCCCTTGTCGTCGGGGGCGATGTCCATATAGCCGGCGCTGTCGCAGGGGATAGAGGTGGGGTTGTCATGCTCGTCCAGCTTGAAGAGATAGAACTCCAGCTCCGACCCGAAGGAGAACTCCAGTCCGGCCTCCTTGGCCTCGCTGACGGCCTTGATAAGCAGGCTTCTCGTGTCGCACTCAAAGGGGGTGCCGTCGGGAGCTTTTATGGTGCAGAACATCCTCACCACTCGCCCATGCTCCGGCCGCCACGGCAGGACCGACAGCGTGTCCGGGTCTGGGAAGAGCAGAAGGTCTGAACGGCGCTCGTTCCCGAAGCCCCTTACAGCCGAGGCATCAAAGCCTATGCCCTGTGAAAAGGCGCGCTTCAGCTCCGTCGGCATTATCGAGATGTTCTTCTGCCTTCCATAGACATCGCAGAAGGCAAGACGTATGAACTTCACGTCCTCCTCCGAGCAGTATTCGATTATTTCTTCGGGTGTGTAATCCATAGTATCTCTCCTCCGGGTGGTCAGTTATGACGCTGTACGCTTTCAGTTCGCCACATACATCTGGCGGTAGGGGTTGCGGCTGTCGGGCATTACGACGGTAAAGGGGTGGTCAAGCAGCTCTGACAGCTCGCGGCCGAAATAGAAGCAGAACCTCCGCAGATAATGGGCTATCTCCTCAAGCTCTGCGCTGTCGGCGGTGTGGGTGTGTACCTGATGCGGGAAATGTATGCCCCTGCAGTCGGAGCGGAGATACATCTTTCCTCCGTGCATCCCCGTTGAGGGGAAGTTCCCCACGATAGGCCGATCGCTGTCTGTCAGTCCGAGGACGATGATAGTTCCCCCCGCCTGATACTCTCCGAGAAAGCTGCCGGCTCTGCCGCCGATGACGAGGGCGGGCTGCTTGTCCTCATAGGCCTTCATGTGTATGCCTGCCCGGTAGCCCGCATCGCCCTGAACATAGATGCGCCCGCCGCGCATAGCGTAGCCTACCGCATCTCCCACATTTCCGTGGATGACGATAGTGCCGTCGTTCATGGTGTCGCCCACTGCATCCTGTGCGTTGCCCATGACCTCGATCTTCGCGCCGTTCAGATAAGCCCCCAGTGCGTTGCCCGGGATGCCGCTGACGGTGACGGTCTTGTCCGAGATGCCTGCCGCCAAAAACCGCTGCCCGAGGCAGTCGGTGACAGTGCAGCTGCCTCTTGCGTGGCGAAGGGTCTCGTTCAGCTCGCGGTAGTCAAGTCCTGTTGCATTGATATTCATTATACCACACCTCCCAGCTTTTTTCTACGGGTCTCGGGCAAAAACACTGCCAGAGAAGGAAATTTTTTCAATTTGTCCATATCTGCGTCATCAAGGGGCGTTTTCTCACGGATAAGAGAGGTATAGATGCCCGCTTTGTTCACGTCGCCGATGACGATAAAGCCACAGAGGATGCCGTCCTTTACATACAGCCGGCGGATGCCCTCTGTCCTGTCCTCGAAGACCTCTGCATCCTCGGGATAGGCTCCGGCGGTGGCGCAGTGAAGCCCGAAGAAGCCGATCGAGTTCATGGGGATGAGCCCCTCAAGGGCGCTGTCGCCGCCGGCCATGTTCATGCCGGCGTTCCTGCCCTGCATATAGGCATTCGGAAGGATCGCAAGCACCCGTCTTGAACCTGTCGAGCTGTCAAAGCCCTCGGAGCAGTCGCCGGCGGCAAATATGCCGGGAACGGTTGTCTGCATTTTGTCGTCAATAAGTATGCCCCTGTTGACCTCGCAGCCTGCCTGCGCCGCAAGAGAGGTCTCGGCTCTTACGCCCACCGCCAGCACGAGGATATCAAAGCCCACCTCGGCACCGCTTTTCATGTATGCCGTGTTTTTGTCAAAGCGCACCGCCGTGTCACCGAGCATAAAGCCGATGCCCTGCTTTTCAAGATGCGCCTGCATGACTGCCGCACATTCGCTGTCAAGGATAGAGGAAAGCACCCTGTCCGCAAGGTCGCAGACGGTGATGCTGCCCACCCGTCCTGCGATGCCCTCGGCGCATTTGAGGCCGATAAGCCCCGCGCCCACGATAAGCACACGGCTCTCGGGAGAGAGCGCCTTCTCCAGCGCAAGGCTGTCGTCAAGGGTCATAAAGGAAAAGCGCTTCTCGACCGTTTCCAGTCCATCAAAGGGCGGCACGAAGGGCGAGGAGCCGGTGCAGATGCAGAGCCTGTCAAAGCTTAGCCTCTGCTTGTCCGCAAGGGTGACGGTGCGCTTTTTGGCATCCAGCTTCACTGCCCTGCCGAAGACAAGGCGCACGCCGTTTTTCTCGTAGAAGTCCCGGGGGCGGTAGAGCATCCTTTCAAGGTCGGTCTTACCCTCCAGGTAATAGGATATCAGCGGCCGGGAATAAACGTGATGCTCCTCTGCCGAAATGACGGTTATGCTGCTCTCGCTGTCGCGGCTTCGGATGCCCTCAATGCAGCCCACGGCGGCAGTGCCGTTTCCGATGATAAGATATTCGCTCATTTCCCTCACCTCTCCTCATAAACTATCGCATTGTTGGGACAGCCCGTCACGCAGGCAGGCTCTCCGCAGCTGTTGCGCATACAAAGCTCACACTTCTGCGCCGCACCCTCCGGCCCGGGAGCTACCGCCCCGTAGGGGCACACCAGCACGCAGGTAAGGCAGCCGACGCATTTGTTCCTGTCTATCCTTACCACTCCGTCATCGATGCTTATAGCCCCCGCGATGCAGCTTTTCACGCAAAGCGGGTCGGTGCAGTGGCGACAGGAGACCGCATAGGTGATGCCGCTGTCCTCCTCGATGTGGACGCGGGGAAATATAGGCTTGCCCTTGAGCGCCTTGACCATATCCTCAAGGCCGGAGTTTGCAAAGGCACAGTTATACTCGCAGAGGTGACAGCCAAGGCACCACTCTTCATTCACATAAACACGTTTCATTTTAATGCCTCCTTATTCGCCCGCATGGGAGATGCCGAGTATCTCCAGCTCTTTCTCCGTAAGCCCCACGCCTCTTAGCATCAGCCTGTTGCCGCGAAGGCTCTCGATAGAGTTGATGCCCATGCCGCCCATAAGCTCCTTGATCTCGTGCCGCCAGGCGTTCATGAGGTTTACAAGCCGGCGGGAGCCCATATCGGGATTAAGGCGCTTTACGAGATCGGGGCGCTGTGTGGCTATGCCCCAGTTGCATTTTCCGCTCTGGCAGGTGCGGCAGAGATGACAGCCCAGCGCCAGCAGCGCCGCAGTGGCCACATAGACAGCGTCCGCTCCGAGAGCGACCGCCTTCACCACGTCCGCCGCCGAGCGTACGCTCCCGCCGACAACGAGCGACACATTGTTGCGTATGCCCTCGTCCCTAAGGCGCTGATCCACCGCCGCAAGGGCAAGCTCGATAGGTATGCCCACGTTGTCGCGGATGCGCGTGGGAGCAGCCCCCGTGCCGCCGCGGAAGCCGTCGATAGCGATTATATCGGCTCCGCTGCGGGCGATGCCGCTGGCGATAGCCGCGATGTTATGCACCGCCGCCACCTTGACGATCACCGGCTTTTTGTACTCCGTGGCCTCTTTGAGCGAAAATACCAGCTGCCGCAGATCCTCGATAGAATAGATATCGTGGTGCGGTGCGGGCGAGATAGCGTCCGAGCCCTCGGGTATCATTCTCGTCCGCGAGATGTCGCCTACGATCTTTGTGCCGGGCAGGTGTCCGCCGATGCCCGGCTTTGCACCCTGTCCCATTTTTATCTCCACCGCCGCCGCGGCCTCAAGATAGTTCTTGTGAACGCCGAAGCGCCCCGATGCCACCTGCACCACCGTGTTGGGACCGTAAACATAGAAGTCCTCGTGAAGGCCGCCCTCGCCGGTATTGTAGCAGATGCCAAGCTCCGTGGCTGCCCTTGCCAGCGAGGCGTGGGCGTTGTAGCTGATCGAGCCGTAGCTCATAGCCGAGAACATCACCGGCATGGAAAGCTCCAGCTGTGGGGTGATCTCCGTTATCAGATTTCCCTCTGCATCACGGCGCACCCTGTCCGGCTTCTTGCCCAAGAACACCTTGGTCTCCATGGGCTCCCGGAGGGGGTCGATAGGCGGGTTCGTTACCTGCGAGGCGTTTATCAGTATCCTGTCCCAATAGACCGGCAGGGGCTTGGGGTTGCCCATTGAGGAAAGCAGCACGCCGCCGCTGTTGGCCTGCTTGTATATCTCCTTGATAGTCTCGTCCGACCAGTTGGCATTCTCTCTCAGGCGGCAGTCGCTCTTGACGATCTTCAGCGCCCGTGTCGGACAGAGCGACACACACCTCTGACAGTTGACGCATTTCGTTTCGTCGGAAAGCATCAGACCCAGCTCCGCATCAAAGCGGTGTACCTCGTTGGCGCACTGGCGCTCACAGACGCGGCAGGCAATGCACCTGTCCTTGTTTCTTTCCACTTCAAATTCGGGATATATGAAATGATCTCTCATCAGAATTTACCCTCCCTGACTCTTACGATAACAGGCTCGCCGCCTGCGGGTGCATAGAATTTTTCAGCCTCCGGCTCCATTACCCTCACGGCAGCCTCCTCGCTGGCGATGAATACGCGGTCGTCCTTTTCGGCGGTTATCATCGAGCGGAGCTTCAGACGGTCGTTGAGCGCCATGAGCCCGCCGTCCCAGCCATAGACGATAGAAAACGGCCCCGTGATAAGCAGGCTGGGGAACACGGTGCGAAGATAGGTCAGCTTTTCCTTTTCCTTTTCGGGCTTGCCGTTTATGGTCGTCCAGAAGGGCGCCGCGATGACCGAGGCCGCCTCGGTGAGCGTCAGCCCCTGACGCCTAATAAGGTAATCAAGGATATAGGTGATGACCTCGGTATCGGTCTGCAGGGTGCATTTATAGCCGAACATCTCGATGAAGCGGCGGTTGGCATCGTAGGAGGATATCTCGCCGTTATGGACAACAGAGCTGTCAAGCAGCGAGAACGGGTGAGCGCCGCCCCACCAGCCGGGCGTGTTGGTCGGGTAGCGTCCGTGAGCCGTCCATGAATAGCCCTCGTATTCCTCCAGCCTGTAGAAAACGCCCACGTCCTCGGGATAGCCCACCGCCTTGAAGCAGCCCATGTTCTTTCCGCTCGAAAAGACGTAGGCACCCTTCATTCCGGTGTTGATCTTCATGACCGTCCGGGCGACGAACTCGTTCTCATCTACCTGCTCGGAAACGAGCATCGACGAAAGGGGACGGACGAAGTATCTCCATATTATAGGCTCATCGGTGATCTGAGGGATCTTTCGGGTGGGGATAAGCTCGCCCTTGACGATCTCGAAGCGCTCCTTTAAAAAGGCCTCGCAGTCCTTGCGGGTCGAGCGGTGGTCGAAGAAAATGTGAAAGGCAAACAGCTCCCGGTACTCGGGATAGATGCCGTAGGCTGCAAAGCCTCCGCCGAGGCCGTTTGAGCGGTCGTGCATGGGCTTCATGGCATTATAGATAACATCGCCCGTAATGCCCTTGCCCTCTCTTGAAATAACTGCTGCGATAGCACATCCCGACGGGATACGGACTTCTCCCTCTCGTTTCATATTGATCTCTCCTTTTTACATTACGGCAAATCAAAAAAGCGCACACCTGTCCCACGCTCCTTGCGGAACGGGGAACGGATGAACGCCTTTGCTCATCAAATATTAAGAACTTGCAAGTATTATAACTCAAAAATTCATATCTGTCAATAGAATTAGACAAGTTTGTGAAAAATCTGCAAGATTTTAATTTGTAAAATGCATTTCTTTGTAGGAAACGTGCTTGACAAACCGCTCGATATGGTGTATAATACGAAGCATAGAGGCAAGGACGTCTCGAAGGTAAAACTTCGGCGCCCTTGTCTCTTTTTTGATATCTTTTAGACGGGGCAGCGTCGTCCGCGGTGAGAACGCTCTCACTGCGGCGGTGCTGTTGCAGGAAACGGAGGAAATGAAGATGAGCAATGTAACTGAAATTTTTGCAAGCAAGGTCTTTGACGACAGAGTGATGAAATCAAGGCTGTCAGCCAAGGTGTATAATTCGCTGAAGAATACTATCGAGATCGGCGAGAAGCTGGATATCACGGTAGCCAACGCGGTGGCCGAGGCCATGAAGGAATGGGCGGTCGAGCAGGGAGCCACGCATTACACCCACTGGTTCCAGCCGCTGACAGGCATCACCGCCGAAAAGCACGACTCCTTCATCACCCCCTCGCCGGACGGCAGAGTTATCATGGACTTCTCCGGCAAGGAGCTTATCAAGGGCGAGCCGGATGCCTCCTCCTTCCCCTCCGGCGGACTTCGTGCCACCTTTGAGGCAAGGGGCTACACCGCTTGGGATCCTACCTCCTACGCATTTATAAAAGGAAAGACGCTTTGCATCCCCACTGCCTTCTGCTCCTACGGCGGCGAGGCGCTTGACAAGAAAACTCCCCTCCTGCGCTCAATGCAGGCGCTGAACAAGCAGGCTCTGCGTATCCTGCGGCTGTTCGGCAACGATCAGGTAAGGCACGTCACCACCTCGGTAGGTCCCGAACAGGAATACTTCCTTATCCCAAAGGAGCTTTACGACAGGCGCAAGGATCTGATCTATACCGGCCGCACCCTTTTCGGTGCAAAGCCCCCCAAGGGTCAGGAGCTGGACGATCACTATTTCGGCGTTATCAAGCCGAGAGTCGAGGCATACATGACCGACCTGAACGACGAGCTGTGGAAGCTCGGTATCCTTGCCAAGACGCAGCATAACGAGGTGGCTCCCGCACAGCATGAGCTGGCACCGATCTACGCTACCACAAACATCGCCACCGACCACAACCAGCTCACTATGGAGATCATGAAGAAGGTCGCCCAGAAGCACGGGCTTGTCTGCCTGCTGCACGAAAAGCCGTTTGCAGGCGTGAACGGCTCGGGCAAGCACAACAACTGGTCGATCTCCACCGACACCGGCGTGAACCTGCTGACCCCCGGCGAGACACCCTATGAGAACGCACAGTTTCTGCTGTTCCTCTGCGCCGTTATCAAGGCGGTGGACGATTATCAGGATCTTCTCCGCATCTCGGTCGCCACGGCGGGCAACGATCACCGTCTCGGTGCGAACGAGGCACCTCCCGCTGTTATCTCGATCTTCCTGGGCGAGGAGCTGCAGGGCATACTTGACGCTATCGAGAACGACGCTCCCTACGAGGGCGTTGAGAAAAAGACCATGAAGCTCGGCGTAAGCGTGCTTCCGCGCTTTACCCGCGACACCACCGACCGCAACCGCACCTCGCCCTTTGCCTTCACGGGCAACAAGTTCGAGTTCAGAATGGTGGGCTCGGCCGACTCGATCGCCTGCGCAAACATCATGCTCAACGCCGCGGTTGCCGAGAGCCTGCGCATCTACGCCGACAGGCTCGAGGGGGCGGACAGTTTCGAGGACAGCCTCCACGAGATGATAAAGAAAACGATCACCGACCACAAGCGGATCATCTTCAACGGCAACGGCTATGACGATGCATGGATAAAGGAGGCCACCGAGGTGCGCGGTCTGCTCAACTACCGCACCACCCCCGATGCTATCCCGCACCTCATGGACGAAAAGAATGTAAAGATGCTCACCTCTCACAAGGTATTCACCGAGGCAGAGCTTCGCAGCCGCACCGAGATCACCCTTGAAAACTACTGCAAGCAGGTGGTCATCGAGGCCAACACCATGGAGCTGCTGGCAAGGAGAGACATCCTCCCGGCGATCGAGGAATACGCGGCATTCGTAGCAAAGACGGCCAACGCCAAGAAATCGCTGGCAACAGACCTCACCTGCACCTACGAGACCGAGACCGTAAAGCGGCTCTCACAGCTTGCAGCAGATGCCTATAAGAGCCTTGACGAGCTTGACAGGGTGCTTGAAAAGGTACACGCTGCTGCAAACGTCGTCGAAACGGGGTACCTTATCCGTGATGAACTTCTCGGAGTTATGGACAGGCTCCGTGCCTCCTGCGACGAGGCGGAGACGGTCACGGCGGCCAAGTTCTGGCCGTTCCCGACCTATGACGAGCTGCTCTTCGGAGTGAGATAAAATATAATGAACGTGGCTGCCGCGGACTGCGGCAGTCAAGTTCTGTTTACGGAGGAATAATTATGTGCTGTATAATGGGCTGGTGTTCGCCAAGGGCTGACAGAGAGCTTATGGGCGAATGCTTTCAGAGAACAAAATCAAGAGGCCCCGATGCTACCCGCTTCGTAACCGTCGGCGGGGGCGTACTGGCCTTTCACAGGCTTTCGATAATGGGGCTCACCGACGAGGGTATGCAGCCCTTTTCCCTCGGCGAAAGCTATGCCGTCTGCAACGGCGAGATCTACGGCTTCAAAAAGCTGAGAGCCGATCTTTTCGCAAGGGGCTACCGCTTTAAAAGCGGCTCCGACTGCGAACTGCTCCTGCCCCTCTGGAACGAGTACGGCACCGATATGTTCGGTATGCTGGACGCAGAGTTCGCCTGCATAATCTACGACGGCAGGACGGGCAGATTTATCGCCGCCCGTGACCCTATCGGCATACGCCCGCTCTATTACGGCTATGACAGCGAGGGCGCGATAGTCCTTGCCAGCGAGCCCCAGAACCTTGTGGGCATCTGCCAAAGGATAATGCCCTTTCCGCCGGGACATTACTACGACGGGGAGTTCCACTGCTACTGCGATATCGCCCGTGTGGAAGAGGTCTGCCATGACGACCTTGACACGGTCTGCCAAAGCATCCACGACAAGCTGGTGGCAGGCGTTGAAAAGCGGCTCGTGGCTGATGCAAAGGTGGGCTTTCTGCTGTCGGGAGGGCTGGACTCCTCGCTGATGTGCGCTATCGCTCAAAAGCGCTCTGACAAGCCTATCCGCACCTTTGCTATCGGCATGAACGAGGACGCGATAGATCTGAAATACGCCCGCCAGACCGCCGATTACATCGGCTCCGACCACACCGAGGTCATCATCACTAAGGACGACGTTATCGCCTCGCTGGAGGAGGTGGTGCGGCTGCTGGCGACCTTTGACATAACCACCGTAAGAGCCAGCGTGGGTATGTACCTTGTCTGCAAGGCGATACACGAGCAGACGGATATCCGGGTCATCCTCACGGGAGAGATAAGCGACGAGCTGTTCGGCTATAAATACACCGACTTCGCCCCCTCGGCCGCGGAGTTCCAGCGCGAGGCGGAAAAGCGCCTGCGGGAGCTTCATATGTACGATGTTCTCCGGGCGGACAGGTGCATCTCGGTAAACTCACTTGAAGCAAGGGTGCCCTTCGGCGATCTGGACTTCGTGAAGTACGTCATGTCCATAGACCCGCAGAAAAAGCTGAACACCTACGGCAAGGGCAAGTATCTTCTGCGCCGTGCCTTTGAGGGGGACTATCTTCCTCACGAGATCCTCTACCGCGAAAAGGCGGCCTTCTCGGATGCAGTGGGACACTCCCTCGTCAACTATCTGAAGGCCTATGCCGAGGACTGTTACACCGACGAGGAGTTTGAGACTCTCCGGCAGAAATACACCCACGCACAGCCCTTTACCAAGGAATCGCTGCTCTACCGCGAGCTGTTCGAGAAATACTATCCCGGGCAGGGCGAGATGATCGCTGACTTCTGGATGCCCAACAAGAGCTGGGAGGGCTGTGATGTGAACGACCCCTCGGCAAGAGTGCTTTCCAATTACGGCGACAGCGCTAAGTAAGGAGGCGTTGATATGCGCAAATATATTTTTGTCACAGGCGGAGTAGTATCGGGGCTGGGCAAGGGCATAACCGCCGCCTCGCTCGGAAGGCTGCTGAAGGCACGTGGTCTGACCGTTGCGGCACAGAAGCTTGACCCCTACATCAACGTTGACCCCGGGACGATGAGCCCCTATCAGCACGGCGAGGTCTTTGTCACCGAGGACGGCGCCGAGACCGACCTTGACCTCGGCCACTACGAGCGCTTCATCGACGAGGATCTCAACCGCTGGTCGAACCTCACCACCGGCAAGGTCTATTGGAACGTGCTGAACAAGGAGCGCCGGGGCGAATA
>JAFSSS010000055.1 GCA_017450925.1 Ruminococcus sp.
GCACATCATCTGCTTGCCAGCTTTCCGTCATATTACCCAAATTCTCCTTGACTTGCGTCAGCAAGCCTGCGTCGAATTTAGGCAATCTGACGAAAAGCTGGACGGCGCAGCTGATGCACAGGGGTCGTGCGGTGTTGCCTTAACGAAAGCCGGGGTAAATTAGTCTTAGATACTTCTTTTTTGGTGACACACTTGACCTGTGCATATCTTTTCACAAAGTCCCCTCATACAACGTCTTATCCCCGACCTTGACGAGCTGGACACCGACAGTCTTTTTCTTGTTGAAATTAAAGCTCAGCATATACCCAACATCAAGCCCGAAGTAGTCAAGATATTCAGACAGCTGCTGCTCGCCTTCGGCGTTGTACCGCTCGCCCCGCCATATTTTAAGCTCAATTATATACTGCTGACCGAGATAATCGACTACAATATCAGTCCGGGTCTGATCTCTGGTTTGGGCTTCGATGTAGTAATTTCCGGTGCCGTTTATTATCGGGCGAAGGTATAGGAGAAACTGCTCTCTGCCGTCTTTCTCCTTGAACTTTTCCTCAAGCGGGCCGAAAACTTCGGTATAAGTTTTTATGAAACGCTCCATAATAAGGCGCATATCGAGCCTGCCGTCCTTGATGAAAATGTTCTTGGCGAGCGTCCCCTCCGAGGTGAACACATTGTTGTTGATGTCGTTCTCGGTGCAGAACATATTGTAAAGACGTGTCTCGAAAATTCTGTTTGCGATGACAGCCCTGCCCTCGTGCCGTCTGATAAAGCCGTAGGTCACAAGCTGGCTGATGCCCTCGTTGTCGGCGCTATACGGAATAACTGCTCCCTCCATAAGCACCCGGCGCAGAAGCGCTTTCATCTCGGGATAGTTTGTCAGCTTCCCCATAAGCGAATCGAACAAAGTGTTGCTTTCGATAAGGATAGCCTTGACAGCTTCATCAATTCCGTTTCTCGTCCACGCATCGGAGAGAGTTTTGAATTTCCCCGGCACGAGCTTCTCGTCAATGATCTGACAGATACGGCTGACAAGGAATGGATAACCGCTGGTATAGTCATAGATAAGCTGTGCGATCGCAGATGTATCCATACCTGTATTGTGATCTGCTTCATAATCATCAAGCATACCCTTGATACCGTCGGCGTGAAGCGACATATCAATATCAAATTCCGCAGCAATATTCCACGGGCTGTTGACCTTTGACTGATCCTCATCACGCATCTTGCTCTTTAGGTGCTTGATGTCAGTTACTCCTGCAAGAATGACCGACTGGAAAGCGGGGTTTGATGCGTCTTCCTCTCTGTTAAGATACTGTAATCTAAGCTGTGCAAGAAAATCCAGAAAGACTTGATTATTCGATGCGCTGTCAACCTCGTCGATAAACATCACAACAGGCTTTTCAGAAGCTCTGAACCAGTCTGAAAACGCCGAAAAAAGCGTCCTGAGTTCAAGCTCTTCGGTGTCTGCGGAAGCTATCTGCTTCAGCGCAGATACATTGTTTTCCGGCATTGCAGTCTGACCGCTCACAGCTTTTTCGACAACATAATTTGCAAGTGCTTTTACAAAGCTGCCCTCGGTCTTGAAGGTAGAATTGCTCATATACTGAAAGTCAAGGCTTAACACACAATAGTCATTTGAAAGATATTTTTTCAGCGCTGCAAGGGTAGTCGTCTTGCCGTACTGTCTCGCTCTGTTGATCGTAAAATAGTCGCCGTAATCGACCATAGCCTTTATCTTTTCGAGCCGCTCGGTGATATCGACCATATAGTCCTTGTTGGGATTGCAAAGCCCGGTGGTCTTGAATCTTTTCATTTTTTCGCCGCCTTTCCATGGGGTGATATTCATTGTTTATATTATAACACAGATTTTGCGATATTGCAACTGATGAAATAAAGAATTATCAAACAGGGCGCCGGAGCTTTTTTGAAGCCAGCGTCCTGCCGGCACTGGAAACTATCCTCGGCACTTACATCGGGACGGCAGAAAGTGACCCCACACAGCAGAAGCTGGACGAGATCAACGAGAAGATCGACAAGCTGTTTGACAAGATGAACGATGTGCAGAATTCTATCGAGAGGTTCATCAAGGGCGAGCTGAAAATGGATTCCTTGCCTGCAACAGCGTGATGTTCAGCGGCGAGGCTATCGATAGGGCAAAGCCGGTCTGCGAGTCGATCATTAAGACTTATGCAGCAGCCTGCATTGTAGCAATGATCGGACACTGATCGGAACACATAAATAAAGAAAGCATAACAAAACGTTCGTGCAACAGTGCGGGCGCTTTTTTGACATTTGGGCGGGGGTGTGATATAATGATTCTGAGACAGATCGGAGTGAATAAGGCTTGAGATAAAATTTAGGAGTTTATTATGGAAACAGAATATAAAAGATTGACCGAAAATGAACTTGACACATTTATAAAAATGCGAATTAACCAGCTTCGTGAGGAAGGCGCAAAGGAGGATATTGATCTCTATCCTGCACTGAATGACTATTACACAAGGCACATGGCTGACGGTACTTTTGTGGCGTGGCTCGTATTTGACGGCGATAAGATCATCGGTACAAGCGGAATGTCATTCGTTGAAAAACCGCCCTACTTCGGCTGCCCCAGCGGTAAGCTCGGGCTTTTGTCCAGTATGTTCACAGACAAGGAATATCGGCGCAAGGGCATTGCAAGTGAGCTTTTGAAGCGTGTGGTAGATGAAGCAAGAAACTACGGCTGCGGAACAGTTCAGATCACGGCATCGGATATGGGTGTCAAACTGTACACGGCGTTTGGATTTACGCACAACAATAATTTCATGCAGTATAAACTGTAACGGAGGTATCACCATGAACGAGATATTTACAAGAGTAAGCACCCGTAAATTTGAGGACAGACCTGTTGAGCCCGAGAAGATCACACAGCTTCTCAAAGCCGCAATGCAGGCACCCTCGGCAGGAAATCAGCAGCCGTGGGAATTCTTTGTTGTAACGGACAAGGAGAAGATCAAGGCACTATCGGAGAGCAATCCTTATGCCGGCTGTGCGGCCGGCGCACCCGTTGTTATCGTGCCTTGCTATAAAGTTGAAGGTGCAAGGTTTCCCGAATACTGCGAGATCGACCTGAGTATCGCCACGGAAAACCTGTGGCTTGAAGCGGCCTCGCTCGGTCTTGGTGCGGTGTGGATCGGTACTGCTCCGCTGAAGGACAGAATGGAAAAGGTCGAAGCTGTCCTCGGAAATCCCGACGGGCTTCACGCTTTCGCACTTGTACCTGTGGGCTATCCTGCGGAAACGAAGGAGCAGCAGGACAGGTTTGATGAAAGCAGGGTACATTATTTGTGAGTGTTTTATGAGATAAATCGGAATTTGCAGGGGCGTGCCCCTGCACCCAACGCCCTCGCTACAAACTTTGTGCAGAGCTATTGCTTTGTCTGGCTCGGGGCTGAAAACTGTTCAGGTCTGTAAATCATATTTGCCGAAATAAAGCAAGCCAATAACCGCGGGCACCGCATTACACTGCCTGTGCAAGTGGAAGCGACAAAGGAGCGTAACGCGAACTGCGCCGCCGCCGCTGCGGCAAATCGGAATTTGCAGGGGATGACCATTTTTAAAAGGGTCTCCCCTAATAGCTCTCGCATAAAAACAGCGAGCTGCCAGTAACAGCTCGCTGTTTTTCTATGTATCAGTTTATTCCTTGCTTATAAGCGCCTGCGTATCCTCAACGATTTGAGCAACAGTCGTTGATCTAAGCTCTTTTTCAAGAGCCGCCTGCGCCGCTGCAAGCCGGCCGTCCATTGCCTTGTGGATATTGCGTCCCACAGGGCATTCCACATTGGGGTTTTCATGGAAGTGGAACAGTCCCTCGTCTTCTATGCAGTCAACCGCCTTATAGATGTCATACAGCGTTATCGTATCAAGCGGTTTTGCAAGGTGCGCTCCTCCGCTGCCTTGACGGGTCTCGACTATTCCCGCTTTGCGAAGCTGCCCGAGGACGCCCCGGACTATCACCGCATTGACACCCGTACTGCCCGACAGAAAATCGCTTGTCACTCGCATCTGACCGTCAAATATGTCGATACAGGTGAGGATATGCACCGCTGCCGTGAATCTGCTTGTGATCTGCATAGATGTTCATCTCTTTCTTATTCTCTTACCACGCTGATACGCTGTCTGATGTGATCGCCGCTTTCGATCTCGTCCACCATAGCAATAGCGTAATCTGCATAGCTTATTATGCTCTCGCCCTTAGAGTTGAGCGTCAGCTCCTCGCCCGCGAGGATGTACCTGCCGCTGCGCTCGCCGTCCGCCTGAAAATCTCCTGCGGGGCTTATGTATGTCCACTTTACGTCATTTCTCTGACGGAGTTCGCCCAGCGCTTTTGCCATAGCAGAAGCCAGCGGCTTGAACACCTCGGGGAAATCAGCACCGTCAGAAACGCAGGCGGTATGCTCTGCGTTAACATACAGACTTCCTGCGCCGCCGACAACGAGCAGTCTTGTATCAGTTCCCGAAAGAGCATCACACAGGTGAGCAAGTGAAGCGGAGTGCTGCGGAAGCGTTTCGGGCGTCCATGCGCCGAAGGCATCTACAACTGCATCAAAGCCAGCCAGATCTGCGGCGGTCAGATCGAACAGATCCTTTACAATAACGTTCTGCGCGGCGGACTTATTATCGCCCTTTACAACTGCTGTTACGTCAAGCCCTCTGCCTACTGCCTCTTTCACGATGAGCTGACCTGCCTTGCCGTTTGCACAAACTACTGCGATTTTCATAATGATTACCTCCTAATTATAACATGATATCAGCGATTTGTAAAGTTGTAAACATTGTTGTTTCAGCTTTCAAGCATATTATAGCATGAGGTCATCAACTTGTCAATACGTTTATTACAACTTTAGCGATATGCATAAATTTTCAGCCTGCTGATGCGCACATTTCACAAATGCTGCTCTTGGGTCATTGCTCACGAGCAGCGAATAAAGCAAACAACGACAAAAAGACCCCCCACGGTATAATTGAAACCGCAGGAGGTCTTGTTTCAGCATTCAGCTCACAGCAGCAGCTCGGCAAAGCCCGTGGTCTCGAAGATCTCCATGACGCTCTGCGAGATGTTTATGACCGAAAGGCGCTCTTTGCTTCCCAGCCTTTTCCGTATTATCAGCAGCGAGCGCAGGCCTGCCGAGGAGATATAGTCGAGATCGGCGAGGTCGATGCAGACCCTCTGCACCTCCCTTTTCGCTGACTCCTCTTCAAAGACCGTGACGAGCCGGGGCGCAGTGAGAGTATCCAGCCTGCCCGAGATGCTTACGGTCAGAACCCCTGCCGCATTATGTGCATTGATGCTGAATTCCGATGACCTGCTTTTTTTCTTCTCCCTGTCGGTAAGGGTCAGCCTCCAGACGCATAGCTCCATGCAGGCCTCCCTAAGTTCATCCATAAGCCCCTCTCGCAGATCGGAAAGAGATGTGAGGTCGGGGAGGTATTTTCCCATATTCAGCCTTTCGACCTTGAAGCCTCTCTGCTCTGCCCATTTGATGCTTTCCTCAAGAGGCAGGGTCATAAAGGTATTGGTGTTCACATTGCTTTTTGAGAGCCTGGATATTTCTTTCCGCTGCTGTATAAAGCGCTCCATGGTCTCCTTGTCGCCGTTGGCAACGATCCCTGCGGTGATCCTGATATAATCGCCGATCTCGCGGTCGGGGGTTATCCAGCAGCCTCCGCGCTCTGAAAGAACGGAGCGCACGGTTTCGAACATCGCTTCCGTTTCGGAGTCTGTGAAATAAGAGAGCAGCCCCTCGGTGGTGATGCAGACAGGGCCGCTGATGCCTTTGAGTGCCGCCTTGACGGAATCCGGATTTGTAGCATCGGCACTGGTCATGGTGACGAACCTCTTTTCATCCTCGGAAAGCAGCGCATCGACAGCTTCGCCCATATCTGCGATAGTCGCCGGAAGGTCTGCGCCTACATAGCGGATACCCCTTCTTGCGTATTCTATGGGGCGCATCGTATATCCGCAGGGGATATCCAGCAAAAGGGCTGGCGCCTCGTCATCAAGTATCTGCTCCATAGTGCCGTAACGGGCTTCAAGGATAGATACGAAGATCTTCCTTACGGGGTCGGTTATCCTTTCGGGTACCTGCATGAATCTTTCCTTGGGCCGATCCTTCTCAAGGAAAGCGACTATCTGCTTAGCTGTCTCGTTCCCGAAGGACGCATAGCGATACACCGAAGATCTTGCCGTCAGAAACACGGGGTTGATCTCCTTCAACAGTTGTTCATCCATTATTACCACACCTTTGCTGTATGTTGTTTACAATATATATTATATCGGAGATCGGAGAGCTTGTCAATGACCGTGATGAAGGGAGAAAACGTCAAACAGCAGTGTTCAGCAAGGATGCTTCCTCCGCGGGCGGAGCTAAGGAGCTGTGCTTTGTTTGTCCGGATAAGGACACAGCAATGGAGCCTTGGCAGAACAGAGCAGCATTTATCCTGAGGAAAGGGATAGGCTATGCCCTCTGCGGTGCCGCAAAACGGCACTCTCACGGTATTGCCAATGATAAGCTTCAGCGCCGAGCGGTTACTGCTTCAAAACAAACTCTATCAGCGGTCTGATATTCTCCCTGCTTGAAAAATCCACAGGCGTATCGTAGGCGTCCAGCATTCCCTGTTCGTCCTCGGTACGCTCCTTTATTCTCTGCAGGCGCAGCTTCAGCATTTTCATCAGCACCTTGTCCTTTGCAGTCAGCTTGTCAAAATCAAAGCCGCCGCGCAGATAAAAGCATCCGACAGCTTTCTGCTGCCCGGCAGTCAGCACCCTGTCCCAAAAGACCTTCATTTCATGCTCTCTGCCGGGATTTGAGCCTACCGCAAAAAGCGCAATCCTCTTGCCCTTCAGCTTGTCAAGATTATTGGTGATAAGCTTTACGCCGTTAAACCCGCCGGCATACATCCCGCCGCCGTAAATGACCGTGTCATAGCCGATGATATCCGAAAGCTCGGGGTCTTCCTTGATATCACAGCCAAGCTCCTCGGCTATCCACTGCGCATATCTTTTGGTGTAGCCCGATTTTGATCTGTATGCAACTATCGCTTTCATACCTGCATCTCCTCCTTTAATTCATTCAGTCTGTCACAGAGCTTTGCAAGGGCAGAGCAATAGGCGGTGGTCTCCTCCTCGGTCAGACACTCAAACAGCTTAAACACGAACCGCTGATCCTGCCCGTCCTTTTTGGTGCGGAGATGCTCCGCGGCCTCGGTCTTAACAAGTCGGATCGCTCTCTTATCCTTTTTATCGGGAACGACCTTCAGAAAGCCCTTGCTGATAAGGCGGTCAACTATCTGCCGCATACTCTGATGTGTAACGCCCGAAAGCTCTGAAATCTGCCTGAGCGTCGGCGGTTCGGGGAAAGCGTCTATCATCGTTATCGCAAGCCACTGCTTTGCGGTTATGTCCTCAAAGCCCGAATCCATTATCGCCTGCAGGCGGTTCGCACAGATAAAGATATTAACATAAGCGATAAGCCGCTGATCCATTTTTTCAAAGTCGTACATAAGCCCCTCCTTGATATGCAGTATATTACCTATATATGCATTATACTGCATATTTCCCGCCGTGTCAAGACCGTTTTACAAAAACAGACCCTGCCGGCAGCTAAAGCAGATAACAGACTGTAAAAGAAACGCTCCGGGACACTTATCATATACATTTTGTTATAACTATTGAAATATCCGAGGATGTATGTTATAATCCTATACGAGAAAGCAGATGACATCTTTTCTTCCGTTGTCAGACGTCATATATTGCCTGCACTGCATAAATATGAAAGGAGCTTTGATATGAACGGCAAAAGTAAATTATGTCTGACCTTGATCGGAGTTATAGCCGCAGCCGCTGTATTGGCGGCACCCAAGTCCTTTGCGTATGCTGATGCATATAAGGCAGAGGCCTCTGAAATCCTGCCCGGCAGCACACAGGATGATCTCCCTGCAGAAGAACCGGCGGAGCCCATATCCATTGAAAATGCAAGCATTATACTGAACACTGCAGCCTTCAGCTACACAGGAAAAGAAATCAAGCCCGGGCTTATCACTGTAAAGCAGGATAACAAGGTGCTTGAAAAGGATAAGGACTATACTGTGAGCTATGAAAACAATGTAAAAACAGGATATATGACAGCGGCGGTAAAGATAACAGGCATCGGCGATTACACATCCGAAGCCTGTAAGTATTTTTCTATAGCCCCCGAGGTAAAGGAGATCGCTGCACTTTCCACCTCCAACGACTCTGTCAGAGTCAGCTGGGAGGAGGATGAAAACGCACTTGCTTACCAGATCCTTTATTCCACCGCAAGCGATTTTTCCTCCAATGTTCACAGCACTACCGTAAAGGGCAGGGTTTATGTGAACCTAAGCAATATCCCCGCGGCCGGAGAGCGCTGGTATATAAAGATACGTTCCTTTATAACGGATACAGGAGAAGTAACCGGGAAAAGGATAGGCACCTACGGTCAGATCCGCTCCATAGTTGTAAAGGACAATATCCGATCTGTCACTATCCCCTACTGCTCCTATACATACACCGGCAGTCAGATCAAGCCGACGGTCAAGGTCAAGGGAACAAACGGAGTGCTTCTTAAAGAGGGAACAGATTATACACTCGCCTATTCTCCAAATATAAATGTAGGTTCTGCCGCTATAGCCGTTATCGGCAAGGGAAAGATACAGGGGACTTATATCAAGAAATTCATAATCAAGCCCAAGAAAAACGCCTTGACTGCGCTTTATTCCGATAAAAAAGGAACCTTTACGGCTTCATGGAAGGCCGACAGCACAGCTACAGGCTATCAGGTGATGTATTCCACCGATCCTGATTTTGAAAAGGATGTACACACCTATTCCTCCTCCCGGACTACAGAGACCTTTTCAAGATATGCCGAGGCCGGCAAGACCTATTATGTAAAGGTCCGTTCCTATCTTGCGGCCAACGGGACAAGATACGGGAATTACAGCCCTGTAAAGAAAATCACTGCGATGAGCAGGGATATAAGCGTTCTTAGAGACAGACTTGCAAACGCTATAAACAGCTATCCCGGCAGCTGGTCTGTATATGTAAAAAATCTTCGCACTGATGAAACTGCAGAAGTCAACAGCCACCGTACATACTATGCTGCGAGCCTTATGAAGCTCTACTGTATGGCTGCTACCTATGACGCTATTGAAAAGGGAAGGATAGCCGAGACCGCTACAGTTCAGCTCTATCTAAGACAGATGATAACAGTGAGCAGCAACGATGCTTTTAATCAGCTTCTCAGGATAATCGGAAAAACAGCAGTAAGAGACTGGATAATTAAAAACGGATATTCCGAAACTGCACAGTTCCACGGATACAGCGAGGGCTCCTACTATTACTGGACTATCATCGAGTCGAACAGAAGTAATTATACATCGGCGGCTGATTGTGCCAAGTTCTTTGAGTCGGTGTATAAGGGGACCTGTGTTTCCAAAACAGCATCGCAGAAGATGTTGAATCTGCTTAAAGCACAGCAGGTAAAATACAAGGCTCCGGCAGCAATACCCAGTTGGGTGCAGACAGCCAATAAGACCGGCGAGGTAGCCGACAACACCCACGACTGTATGCTGGTATTCTTAGAGGGTGATCCTTATATCATAAGCGTTATGTCTGAAATCAAAGGCGCAGGGTGGTCTTATGCTTACCACGTTACAGATCTGTCAAGGATAACCTATAACTATTTCAGCTTGAATAAATAGCACCCGATACAGTCATTTGCGTGCATTGCCTTACTGAAAATGGGCTCGGAGCTTCCGAACCCATTTTTTTATCTGCTTGACCTTACAAGCTCCTTTGAAAAATATTTCTCTCCGTTAAATTCTACATATCCCACCTTTCCAAGTCTGTAAAGACCGTCCTCTGTAAAGCCTGTCAAAATATCTGTTCTGCACTCTCCGTCAGTATAATACACAGAGAAGTTAAAGCCCTCGCTCTCCTCGGCTCTGCGGTTTTCATACAGGCAGACCTCGGATAAATATATCTCATCGCCGCTCTTGCTCTGCAGAATAAGCGTGTCAAAATTCGATGCCGTCGGCAGTTCAAAGCTCATTCCCTCAAATATCCCCGCGCCTTGCTCTTTGAAATATGTTTTCAGCTGACCGCATTCGACCCGTACTTTATCATCAGCGCCCAAATTGCTTTTGTTTATCCCGAAGGTGAATACGGCTTCCGATTCATTGCCCTTTTTGCCGAACATATTGTCAGAGGTCGAGTTGAAGCCCGTCAGCCTTTCCCCCGACTGCGAATAAGCGATCATATAGGGGATGAACTGGTCAAAATCACCGTCCACCCTTTCAAAGTAATCGGCGATCTCCGAAGCTGTCATTTTCTTTACCTCCTCGGGTAAGATAAGATTATCCGATATAAACCCCTTTCCCTCATCGTCAAGCCCTTCGAGTGTGGCAGTGCAGCGAATGTATATCTCATCGGAAATGACAGTATCAACTGTCATTCGCAGGTGGCTGTTCTCACAGACTATCGGCTCGCCGGTGCGCTTTTCAAGCTCGGCTAAAAGCTCGGTATTCCCGTTGTATTCATGCAGGGCGTTTTCCTTGTGCGGGATAAAGCGGCTTATCACAGCCGCTGCCCCTATGCCGAGCGCAGAGGTCATCAAGGCTGCTGCGGCTATTACAGCTGCCAGCCTGCCAAGCCTTATTTTCCGCTTTGGCAGGGTGTCGGTATCGGCCTCTGAAACAAGCGAGCTGTCTATCCCGCCGAGTGCATCCAGCAAGGCAAATTCTCTTTCTCTGCTCATATAAGCCCCTCCTTTGAAAGCTGCTGCTTCAGCTTTTTTCGCATTCGCATAAGCGTTACCGTTATATAGCTCTCCGTCAGATCAAATCTCTCGGAGAGCTGTTTTATGCTGTCAAAATAATAGTACCGCCTTACAAACAGGATCCGCTTGTCCCTTGGCTGGGAGTGCAAAAAGCGGTTTATCGCATCTGTGATCGCCTGCCCGTCAAGTCTGCTTTCGATCCCTTTATCATCGGGCAGCAGCTCGGCTGTCTCGTCAAGTGTCTGCGTCATCCGCTCGCTCTGCCGTTTGTATGAAAGTCGTTTTCTGTATATGTCAAGCGAGATATTCCGCACTATAACAGTAAGATATGCCCCGAGGCTCTTTGGCTTTTGAGGCGGGATAGTGTTCCATGCACGCATAAGCGTGTCGTTTACAGCCTCCTCGCTGTCCTCGCTGTTTTCAAGTATATTAAAGGCGATGCGCTCGCACACAGCACCGTATTTTTTTTGAGTCTCCTTGACAGCGTTTTCGCTGCGCTCAAAGAACAGCGTGATAATATCCGTATCTTCCATATATTCACCACCTATTATTATTGACGTAAGATCAAGTCATTACACTACAAATATTTTTTGTGTAGTGTGCAGCCGCGGTTTTACGTCAGTATATACAGAACAGATCATCCGGGAGGGATAGTAATGAAAAGGCTTATAACCATACTTTCAGCAACCTTGACCCTGCTGACAGCCTGTGCGGAAAATGCAGACAGCGGGTATGTTGATGTGAGCAGGGCGGAACAGCAGTACAGTGCGGCACAGTCAGAACCGCCTGCCGAGGAGCTTTTGCTTGATGATAGGGCAAAGGTCTTTTTGCAAACGGGGTATTCTCTGTCCTCGACACAGCTTGCAATATTTGAAACCAACAGCCGCAGGCTTGTTGATCTTAACACTGGTGTAATAAGCTCCTTCTGCGATATTCCGGGCTGTCCTCACGATGACACGGCGACAGACACCTGCCTTGAATATCAGCCGATAAACAGTCCGCATTTTGCCAACGGAGGAATGTATTACACAAAATACTTTTCGCCCGGCAAGCTGTTTTTCAGATCCAACGGCGAAGAAAGGCCGGTCTTTGAAAACACCTTTTACACCGACAAGGAGGCCGAGCTCGAACCCGATGCCAAAACCGGCTGCGGATTTTTTATCCGTGGGGAAACGTTATATGTTACAGGAATGACCTATTTCTACACCGTCGATATAGGCACAATGAAGCAGAGCTGCGAGCCTGTCATCATATCGGAAAGCCCTATATGGAACGCCGATATCAGCGGCGATATGTTCTATGTCACAAATGAAAATTTAGAGCTTATCAGCTATGATATGAAAAGCGGTGAGCTTAAAAAGCTTGCCGACAAGGTATGGCGCATACAGGCCTGTGACGATAGCCTTTATTACATAAAAACCGATGATGGCAATAACTCTGTTTTTAAGAGTGACCCTGACGGGAGCAATGAGAAAAAGCTTGTCTCCGATACCGAGCTTTCAATGTATGTGACCGATAAATACATTTACTATCTGACGGCTGACGGCTTGTATAGCAGCGACTTATCGGGCGGAAACGCTAAGAAGATAAGCCTTGAACTCACCTACGAAAATAACGAGCAATATGTCACAAGGGACTTCGGCACAGTGCAGCTTATCTCCTGCCCGTCATCAAGGTTTATCTACCTGCTTGACTACACTAAAAGTACAGGCGATAAATGCTATAATGCACTTTTCAGGATAGACAAGGAAACAAATGAGGTCAGTGCCACAAGTCTTGGTATCTGGTATCAGCCGGAAGGCGGCGGCAAGGAAGAAATACTTTCATATTGAGGATTAGAAAGATGAATAAAAGAATAACGCTGATATATCTGCTTCTGATAATAAGTGTACTACTATGTGGATGCACAGATAATGCCGCATCAGATAATAGCTCAGAGATCGAGGTTTTGGAAAAATTGACATCAGCTTCTGATAATAATGAATCTGATAATGAATCATTTGATTTTTTTGTTGCTATGAATTTAAGTAAATTAAATGCTGATAACAGTACAGGTGAACCGTTGGGATTTAAATATGAAATAGATGACGGTTTAGTTAGTATTGTACTTGAAACTACAGTGTCACCGGACAGCAGTATACAATCAGATAAGCTTCCGGTAAGGGTTTGGCTTATATGCGATAATAAATTATTACCGTTTTCACTTGACGGGGGCGAATTCAAAGAAACCAACGAATATGATGAAAGTGAGGGATATTCTCATATTATCAGCTTTAACGGAAACAAGGATATGAGATTTGTAACAGTAGTAATATCTGCATTGCCCGATCATATCCCGGAGCTTAAGCTCGGCTTGTATACCGGGATCTGTACATATACGTTTGTAAACACAAGTTCAAATTCGCTTGACATTATTCCTGACACTATTGATGAGAATAATTATCTTATGACACCCGCAATTATCCGCAGAGGCTGTTTTGATTTTGATAAATCGTCATTCGAAAATGATTCCGAGGCTCACTTTCAGTTTTATGAGGACTTTATCCTAAAAGAAAATGATAATATGTACATTAAAATCAACCGCGATCAGGTCAATGATGAGCAAGAACCATTGGGAATATATTATAGCTTGTTAACTATATGCGACGGAGAAATAATACCTGTCTTTAACGGAAACAAAACAATTATAGTCCACACCCCTTTTACAAGTGAATTAAAAGCCTGTGATAAGACATTTGAATATGCTATCCCTTCCACATTTCTTAAATCCAAAGGAATGCACATATTACAAGCTGTTGCCGTACCTTATTATATTCCGAATGCTTTAGATAATATAAAAAACAACACATCATATGGCTATAATGGTTCAAGCACTAACAAAACCAGAGTTGTTAAAGAATGAGGTGAGCCATTAAGTGAAATACGAATACAAAAAGCTTTTCTCCTCAAAGCTGATGCTTATTATGCTTGCACTTACTTTTGCATACATGGTATATCTGCCGGTGCGTGAGGTCTGGGGCGGAATAGAGGAAAACCGCAAAACAGTTGATGCCTATGAGAATATTATAGCAAAAGCGCAGGCAGATAACAAGACCTACGGCGAGCTTTACGAGGAAATAAACGATATCTTCGCAAACGGTGAGGCTAAGCCTATATACAGTGACAACGCTGTAAACGATGTGGGCGGTATAATGTTTGCGGCCGACAAGCTGCAATATGTGACGACCGGCTTTGAGGCTGACAGAAAAGAGCTTGTAAAGGGAATGATCTATCAGAACGTCACCGAGCAGCAAAAGGAAAGCCCCGACAAATATCTTATCAGAGCGAACGAGAAAGCAATATCGCAGTACAACCGCAGGATAGAGCTTGAATTTGAAAACACCGGAATAAACAGCTCGGGCTATTATTCGTCTTTCAATTATTCAATGTGGGAGTATGTGATGATAGCCCTCTGCGTTATGATGACGGTGCGGCTTTTCACACTTGAATACACCACCTCCGCATACCGTCTTGTCAACACAAGCAAACGCACGGTGCAGAGCTTGTTTTTCAAAAAGTATCTTGCAGTTTTAAGCATTGCCGCACTTGTGCTTTTAATCCAGGCGGTTTTTGAAATAGCTTTCGGGATCTATGCCTACGGTGCTAAGAATTTCAGCCTGCCCCTGCAGCAGATAGCCGAGTTTGAATACTGCCCATACATACTCAGCATAGCGGGATTTTATGTGATAAAATATTTTGTAAGGCTTATCTGCTATACGGCTGTTATCTCGGTAACAGCGCTGATCGCTGTTTTGATAAAGCGTCCGCTGATCGTGAACATCACAGCTATCATCATTTCGGCAGGCGGGCTGGCGGCAAATATGGCGCTCTTCGTTGCAATAGACAAAAGTGAAAAGAGCAGGTCGGCGCTTATTTCTGTTTATGACCGTCTGCGCATCTTCCTGCCGCAGAGTCTGCTGAACTTAAGGGAATACCTCAAGGGCTTTGACTGCTTTTCGCTGTTCGGTTTCCCTTGCAGCAGGATAGTGTTCTGTATTGCTTTGGCGGTCATCATATCGGCAGCCTGCGCTGTGCTTGGATATATCCAAAGCGGGAAGATAAGGAGGGCGGCATAATGGAGCTTGAATTTAAAAATGTCTGCAAAAGCTATAGGTCAAAGCAGGCGCTTACAGATTTTTCGGTAATACTGCAAGAGGGCGTTCATGCTCTGCTCGGCCCCAACGGAGCAGGCAAATCAACGCTTATGAATATCCTTGCAGGTCTGCTTAAACAGACCTCGGGCGGTGTGACCCTTGACGGTGCAGACACCGACAAAATGGGCGCGGCCTTTCGTGAGATACTCGGCTTTATGCCGCAGGAGCTTGGCTTTTACAAGAGCTTTTCGGCTGTTGAAACGCTTGAATACTATGCTGCTCTGCGTGATGTGAAGGACAGTAAAAAGCGCATAGACGAGCTGCTGACACTTGTTAATTTGCAAGAGGATAAAAAGCGCAAAGTCGGCGGTTACAGCGGCGGGATGAAACGTCGGCTCGGCATTGCTCTTGCCCTGCTCAACGACCCGAAAATACTTATCCTTGACGAGCCCACGGCAGGGCTTGACCCAAAGGAGAGAATGCGCTTTCGCAATGTTATCTCGCAGGTGGGCTTCGGCAGGATAGTCATTCTTGCCACGCATATCGTTTCCGATGTGGAGAGCATCAGCGATGACTGCCTGCTGCTCAAAGAAGGGCGGCTGATAGACAAGGGCAGCCCCGACGAGCTTTGTGCAAAGGTCGAGGGCAAGGTCTGGGATATCCCAATGACCGAACAGCAGGCGGAGAGCTATCTGCTGACACACAGCTGCGCCAACATCATCAAGCGTGAGGGCGGTGTTTTTGTGCATACGGTGTCGGATGAAAAGCCCGACAAAAATGCAAGCCATGCAAAGGCAGGGCTTGAAGATGTTTACATGAACTATTTTGGCGAAGTGACGGAAAATGCTTAGGATATTTTTCACGGAGCTTAAAAAGCTTATAAGGATAAACCGCCTGCCGCTTGTCATTCTGCTGGCGGTCGCTGTAAGGGCGGTGCTGTGCATTCTGCCGTCGGTGCATGAACACCCCTATTCCGATGAAGTCTATAAAAGCTGCACCGCACAGCTTGAGGGTAGGCTTACAGCTGAAAAGACAGAGTATCTGAATTCCCGCCTTGCCGAGATAGACCGGCTTATCGCCGCTTATGATGAAATGCAGCAAAGATACACGGCCGGAGAGGTCACCCTTGATGAATATTCAGCCTATACCGAACGGCACGGAAAAGCAAAGGCGGAGGAAAGCACGGTGCGTTATCTTTGCCGCAAATGCAAGGCACTTGACGGCTGTACTGATTTTGACAAGCAGATCTTCTGTGACACCGCATGGAGCGATCTTTTTGAGGACAACGGCTTTGACTGTGTAATGCTTATCGCACTTTTGTGTATTGCTGTCCCTGCTTTTGATAACGAGTATTCGTCGGGGAGCTTCAAGCAGCTTCTCACCTCAAAGCGAGGAAAAGCACAGCTTGCAGTTTCAAAGCTTGCGGCGGTCTGGGTGACAGTGCTTGTGCTTTCCTGTCTGATGAACGCTGTCAGACTCGGCATATTTGCATATCACAACGGGCTGACCTACAGTGATATGCCTGTCGGGAATATCCTGCTGACTGACGGCTTCGGTGATACCTCTCTGATAGGATATTATCTAAAAGACACGATCATCAAGTCTCTGATATGGGCGATGTATGCCTGTCTTTTCAGCCTTATCGCAGTGCTTTTTAAAAATGTTGCCTTTGCGGTATTGGCAGGGTTTATTATTGGGATAACGCCGCCGATGATCTCGTCGGGAGCAGGAGGTGAGAATGCCGTTTATTTTATAAGCGGCCTGCAGCTTGCGAAGATGTACGCAGCGTCTGTTGAGCTGTGGCTGCTTGCGGGGATAATACTTTTAAAGGGTGTCTTATTTTCAGCAGCAGCTTCAAAGGTCTGGAGCAAAAAAGCATAAGAGTTATTCAGCATTTTAAGGCAACACCGCACGACCCCTGTGCCTCAACGCCAGTTGAGGTTGCACATACTGATGCACAGGGGTCGTGCGGTGTTGCCTTAATATTTATCCTCCTCTGCAGTCAAAATCCGATCTTTATATACACGGTGATTGTAACACAGTTTGGGGCAATTATCAAGAATTTAACATCCGTTCCGCCGCGGGGAATGAAAAATATTGAATATGCTATTGAAATGATAAAAAATGTGTGTTATAATAGGAATAGTGAGCATTTTCGGGGAGGCAGGACGGGAGGTGCTTGTTATGGAGGAAGAGATCGTATTCGACAGGTCAAGGACCTGCTGCTTTACCGGGCACAGGACCAAGGATCTGCCCTTTGGCGGAGACAGGCACTATACGGGTATGCGAAATCTGATAAGCACCCTTTACCTTGCCGTATCCGATGCTGTTAAAGAGGGATACGACACCTTTATTTCGGGAATGGCAGACGGGATAGACATTATCTGCGCCGATATCGTGGGGCAGCTCGTGAGCAAGGGCGAAAAGATAAGGCTGGTCTGCGCAGTGCCCTATGCGGGGCAGATAAAGGAGCATCATACACCGAGAGGGGCTTACCTTTATAAAACGCTGACCGAGCGTTTCCCTACGGTGGTGCTGGCGAGGAGATATCATCAGGACTGCTACAGGGAGCGCAATGCGTTCATGGTGGCACATTCCTCGAAGCTTATCGGGGTCTATAAGCACAAGACACGGGGGTCGGGAACGCTGCAGACTATCAGACTTGCCGAAAGGGCGGGGCTGGAATGCAGGATAATCCGGCTGGACGATCAGAATGTTTTCTATATGAAATAAACTGCAGGGATAAGGAGTTTTCGCGCAATGGCTAAGAAAAAGAGATCACAGGCACCTGTGGCGCTGGTATATGTGATAACGCTGCTGGTGTTCATGGCGGTGTTCGGATATATAGCTTACAGGCTCATCATGCAAATGGATTCGTGGAAAAAGGATGAATCGGCGGTGGAGGTCGAGACTGATCCCAGCTTTAATCTCCTGTTCGCAAGGATCGAAAAGACAGGTGTGCTGAAGGACGCTGCGGTGCTTAGGTTCTCGCCCGAGGAGGATAAGGTGTTCGTGCTGCCGCTGTCGGCATACACGGTGAACAGCTCCTCCGGCAAGACCTTTGAGGAGATCTACGAGGCGGGCGGCGCAAGACAGCTGGAGAAGACTGTCGAGAGCGTGTTCGGCATCAAGGTGGATCACTATCTGACGGTGAACAAGGCCGGGTTCGAGACAGTGGCGGATATCATCGGCGGTATCGTTTATACTCCGCGGGAGGACCTTTACAAGCTGGCGGAAAAGGATGCGGACGATATCTCGTACCAAGCCGGAAAGGCCGTGGATCTTAGCGGACATATGGTGGCGCAGCTGCTGGGAGAAAATGTGTTCTCCGACGGCTATAAGGGAAATTTGGACTTTTTGGGAACGGTGCTGGAGCAGCTGGTGAACAATGCCTTCCAGCAGTCAAACTTCACAAAGGCAAGTCTTGAAAATATGTTCTCGCAGCTTACAGGCGGCGGAGATACGAGCTACACCAAGAACGAGTTCGCCGACAACAGATCCACCCTCAACGGGATGCTTGACAAGCATCTGAACAAGCCGGCAGTGCTTATGGTGCCGGAGGGTGAGTGGCGTGAGGACAACAGGTTCGTTCCTGCTGCGACCTTCGTCAACGAGCTGAAGGAGGTATTCGGAGGGAAAAGCTCCAAGGGAGCGGTGACCTTCGGAAGCAGCACGGCACAGACGGAGCAGACACCGGCAGAGAACAGAAACCTTGAGGAGCAGACTGCCAATGCCGCGGACACCGAGACTGCGGAAAACTGATCGGAGGGAGAACGGCTAATGAAGCTAATGGTCATAATTCTAAACAAGCTGGAGGCTATGGAATATCTGCTGGAGGGGCTTTCGGCAGCGGGCATCGGCGGTGCGACGATCATTGAGTCCTCGGGAATGGCTATGACGCTGAACAAGCTGGACAGCTCCTTTGTAAGCGCTTCGATAAGAGCGCTGTTCAGCTCTGACAACGACGAGGATAACAGGACGATCATCTCTGTTATCAGAGACGATCAGCTGGAGATCGCAAGAAAGGTCATCTACAGCACTGTGGGAGATCTTTCAATGCCGAACACGGGAATACTTTTCACTCTGCCCATTGATTTTGCCGAGGGCATAAAGAAGAACAGAGGCACGATCATGGGTACGCCGGAGGAGATAAACGAGGCGAGAGAGGCGGAGAAGAAAGCCGCTGAAGCACCCGCGGAGGAGCCTGTCAGGGAGGGCTGGATAGCCCGCAAGCTCCGCGAGAAGGCAGAGGCTGCCGAGGCCGAACAGGAGGAAAGGGAGAAGGCAGCTCCGGCAGAGGAGGAGCAGGAAACCGGCGGCGACGAGTGAAAGATTTACAAAAAGTTCACACAAGTGGGTAAAAAAACGTGCTTTTGCTATTGCAAAGCGGGAAAAAACGTGGTATAATACTATATGATATCGTAGAAAGGCTGGAAACAAAAAGTTCCGGCCTTTTTTGTGGCCGGTTTTATACGGCCGGAATATAGGCAACACCGCACGACCCCTGTGCATCAGATGCGCCGTCCAGCTTTTCGTCAGATTGCCTAAATTCGACGCGGGCTTGCTGACGCAAGTCAAGGAGAATTTGGGTAATATGACGGAAAGTTGGCAAGCAGATGATGTGCAGAGGCGTTAGCCGCGGGTCGTGCGGTGTTGCCTATACATAAGACAATCAAAATCAAATGATCGAAAGGAATGGTCGGGAAAAATGAATAAGGATTTTTTTGAGGCGCTTAGCCTGCTGCAGAAGGAAAACGATATTGATGCCGAAACTCTTATCGAGTCGGTCAAGTCGGGTATCATGAAGGCTATCAAGAAGGATTACCCCAACAGCGAGAACATCTCGGTGGAGATCGACCCCGAAAGCGGAAAGTTTGAAATGAAGATCCTCAAGGAGATCGTTGAGGGCGAGCCGGAGGATCCGGACAATCAGATCAGTCTGGACGAGGCAAGGACCATTTCCAAGAGATCGAGAGTGGGCGGCGTCTGCGAGATCAAGCTGAACCCCGCCAAGTTCGGAAGAGTCGCAGCCCAGAACGCAAAGCAGTCGATCAAGAAGGACATCAAGGACAAGGAAAGAGAAAAGCTGCTGGAGCAGTATAAGGATAAGGTGTTCAGATGTGTTCCCGCCACCGTTCAGAAGGTGGAGCCCAACACGCTGAACGCGGTAGTCACCATTGATAAGAACGAGGTCTATTTCATCCGCAAAGAGCAGATACCCGGAGAGGTGCTGAAGCCGGGAGATGTTATACAGGTCTATGTGGTCGGCACCTCGGCGCCGGACAAAAAGCCCTCGATAAGGATCTCCAGAACTCACAGAGAGCTGGTAAAGAGACTGTTCGAGAAGGAGGTCCCGGAGATCTACGACGGTATCGTTGAGATCAAGGCGATCTCAAGAGTTGCGGGCGCAAGATCCAAGATCGCCGTCACCAGCAACGACCCCAATGTGGATGCTATCGGCGCCTGCATCGGGCCGGGCAAGAGCAGGATATCGGCTATCATCAACGAGCTGAACGGCGAGAAGATAGACATTATCCAGTGGAGCGAGGATCCGGCCGAGTTCATAGCAAGAGCGCTGGCTCACGCAGAGGTGCTGAGCGTTGAGGTCTATGAAGAGGATGAGCGGAAGGAATGCAAGGTCATCGTGCCCGACGATCAGCTTTCGCTGGCTATCGGAAACAAGGGACAGAACGCCAAGCTGGCTGCCGGCCTTACCGGCTACAGGATAGACATCCTGCCGGAGCATCCCGTGCAGAAGGATGACGGTGAAGAAGAGGAAGAATAATTATGAAGGTTAAGAAGATCCCCATGAGGATGTGTCTGGGCTGCGGCGAGATGAAGCCGAAAAAAGAGCTTATCAGGGTGGTGAAGAACAGCGAGGGTACGGTCTCGCTCGACCTCACCGGAAGAGCCGCGGGACGCGGGGCGTATCTTTGCAGGGATATCGAATGCTTCAGAAAGGCACGGAAGGCTCACAGGTTTGAGAAGAGCTTCGAGTGCAGGATAGATGGCGCTGTCTATGACAGCATGGAGGCGGAGCTAAGTGAAGAATAAGATAGGTCTGCTGACCATGTGCAAAAAGGCAGGACGGCTGGTGACGGGAATGGACATGGCAAAGGATGCGTGCAGAAACGGTACGGCCTTTGCGGTATTCACGGCATCGGATCTGTCGGAGAAGAGCCTTAAGGAGATCAAGTTCCACTGCGGGCGGGACGGAGTTCCGATCTATGCAGCGGGGATGACTATGGACGAGATAGGCACTGCTCTGGGAAAGCGCAGCGGGATAATCGCGGTGACGGACAAGGGCTTTGCCAAGGGTCTTGCCAAGGGGCTCACACCGGCAGAGACAACTGAAATGTGACTGATCGAATGGAGGAAACTGATATATGGCAGTAAAGAAAATCAAGCTTAACGAACTTGCAAAGGATCTGAAGCTGTCCAACGCGGAGGTCATTGAGTGTCTGGGGGCACTGGGAGGCGATGCCAAGAAAACGGTATCGGCTCTGACACCCGAAGAGGTCAGCTATGTGTTTGAATTTTTCACACAGAAAAATCAAGTAGCGAATTTTGACGCTTATTTTGCGGCAAATGTGGCTCCCGAGAAGCCGGCAGAGAAGAAGCCTGCTCCCAAGGCGGAGGAGAAGCCTGCGGAGAAAAAGCCCGAGCCCAAGGCAGAGGAGAAGAAGGAGCCTGTAAAGGCCGAAGAGAAAAAGCCTGCCGAGGCTGCTGCAAAGCCGGAGGAAAAGAAGCCCGAGCGCCGCAAGGAGCAGAAGAAGCAGGCCAAGAAGCAGGAGCATGGCGTAAAGACCTTTATCGGCGGAAGCAAGAGCGGCAGCACCGATGCGGGATATACCGTTTCCGAGGCCGGCGACAGCGGCGCAAGGAAGAACGTCGATACCAGAGGCAGCTATGTCGAGCTTGATAAATACAACGAAAAATACGACAACCTTGCCAATACCAAGCAGAACCGCAGCAAGGATAACTTCCAAAAGAAGCAGAAGCTGACGCAGAAGTCCCAGCAGTACAAGAAGCAGATGAAGCAGAGCGCCAAGAGACGCGAGGGCGAGAGCGAAAAGGAGAGGCTGCGCCGTCTGGAGCTGGAAAAGGCCAGAAAGCAGCAGCTGAAGGTCCTTATCCCGGACGAGATCGTGGTGTCGGAGCTGGCAGCAAGGCTGAAGGTAACCGTTACCGAGGTCATCAAGAAGCTCATGGGTCTTGGCGTTATGGCGAGCATAAACGAGACCGTTGACTTTGACACTGCGGCGCTGGTAGCCGAGGAGCTGGGCGCAAAGGTCGAGAAGGAGGTCATCGTTACCATTGAGGAAAGACTTATCACCGACGAGGCCGACAACGAGGAGGATCTTGAGGAGAGAAGCCCTGTCGTAGTTGTAATGGGTCACGTTGACCACGGCAAGACCTCTATCCTTGACAGGATCAGACACGCAAACGTAGCCGAGGGCGAGGCCGGCGGCATCACCCAGCATATCGGCGCTTATCAGGTATATTACAACAACAAGAAGATAACCTTCCTCGATACCCCGGGACACGAGGCCTTCACCGCTATGAGAGCAAGAGGCGCAAACGTTACGGATATCGCTATCCTTGTTGTTGCGGCTGATGACGGCATCATGCCCCAGACCGTTGAGTCCATAAACCATGCGAAAGCGGCCGGCGTTTCCATTATTGTGGCTATCAACAAAATGGATAAGGAGGGTGCCGACGCTGAAAGAGTCAAGCAGGAGCTTACCGAGCATAGCCTTGTTGTCGAGGAGTGGGGCGGCGATGTTATCGCTGTGCCTGTATCGGCCAAGACTGGAATGGGCATTGACGAGCTGCTCGAAAATATCCTGCTGGTGGCCGAGGTCAAGGAGCTGAAGGCCAATCCTCACAAGGCGGCAAAGGGAACTGTTATCGAAGCCAAGCTCGATAAGGGCAAGGGCCCGACCGCTACCCTGCTGGTCGAGGGCGGAACTCTTCACACCGGCGATGTTATCATCGCAGGCACCGCCGTGGGACGTGTAAGAACAATGACCAACGACAAGGGTCATAAGATAGATAAGGCAGGCCCCTCTACTCCTGTTGAGATCACCGGTCTGGCAGAGGTGCCCATGAGCGGCGACACCTTCAACGCTGTTGCTGACGAAAAGCTGGCAAGAGAGCTTGTCGAGCAGAGAAAGCATCAGGCAAAGGAAGAGGAATTCAAGAAGGTGAGCAAGGTAACTCTTGACAACCTGTTCAGCCAGATCAGCGAGGGCGAGATGAAGGAGCTGCCTATCATCGTAAAGGCAGACGTTCAGGGCTCGGTCGAGGCTGTAAAGCAGAGCCTCGAGAAGATCTCGAACGACGAGGTAAGAGTAAGAGTTATCCACGGTGCAGTGGGCGCTGTGAACGAGAGCGACGTTATGCTGGCCAATGCCTCAAATGCGATCATCGTCGGCTTCAATGTAAGACCCGACCCCGTTGCCAAGGAGCAGGCCGAGAGAGACGGCGTGGATATCCGCCTTTACAGGATAATCTACGATGCTATCGAAGAGATCACCACAGCCATGAAGGGTATGCTTGCGCCTAAGTTCAGAGAGATCGACACCGCCCGCGTTGAGGTTCGGCAGGTATATAAGATCAGCTCTGTCGGGAACGTTGCGGGCTGCTATGTCCTTAGCGGAAAGATCGGCAGGAACGATCTTATCAGAGTTGTGCGTGACGGCATCATCATTGCCGACGACAAGATGTCCTCGCTGAAGAGATTCAAGGACGATGTCAAGGAGGTAGCCGAAGGCTATGAGTGCGGTATTACCCTCGAGAAGTTCACCGACATCAAGGAGGGCGACATCTTCGAGGGCTATATCATGGAGGAGTACAGAGAGTAAGCCTGAGCGGCGAACCTCGTTTATGGAGGCAGACATATGAATACGGCAGATAAAGTAAGAGAGCTGGCAGAGCCTGTCTGTGACGAGCTGGGTCTGTTCCTTTGGGACGTAAGGTTTGAAAAGGAGGGCGCAAGCTGGTATCTTAAAGTCCTTATCGACAAGGACGGCGGCGTGGATATGAACGACTGTGAGGCAGTTACAAGGCCGCTCAACAAGATACTGGACGAGGCCGACCCGATACAGCAGAGCTACATTCTTGAGGTGGGAAGTCCCGGACTGGGCAGAGAGCTTCGGAGGCCGGAGCATTTTCTGGTCTGCATAGGGGATGAAGTACGGGTAAGGACTATAAGGCCTGTAAACGGCGAAAGGGACTTTATCGGGATACTCTATGCCTTTGAGAAGAATGAATTTGTTATCGCACAGTCAGAGGACGAGGCTGACAGACTGACCTTCAAAACTGCGGACTGTGCCTATGTGAAGCTGAACGACGATCAGTTCTGACAAAACAGGATAAGGAGAATAAAGCATTGGGATCGCATAAAGCGGGAAGGATGTCAGAGGACATCAGAAGGATAATCTCGGGGAAAATGAGAGACCTCAAGGATCCGAGGATAAAGGGCGGCGAGATGCTCACAGTGGTGAGATGCGAGGTCGCCCATGACGGCAGCTTCTGCAAGGTCTATATCTCCTCGCTGGAGGGGATAGACAGAGCCAAGGAGGCCGTCAAGGGCTTTGAAAGCGCGTCGGGCTTTCTGAAAAGGGAGATCTCGAACGTGCTGGGGCTTAGAAAGGCCCCGGAGCTGAAATTCGTGCCGGACGATTCGGCAGAGTATTCCGCAAGGATATTCGGGAAGCTGAAAAACATCAAGCCTTATCCCGAGGAGGAGACCTCTGAAGAGGACGAGGGCTTTGAGGACGAAGAGCCGGACGATGAGGATTGAATACTATGATATCGGGCTGAACCTGTTTTCCTCACAGTTTCATGACAGCGGGGAGATACTTCGGGGCGCTCACGAGGCGGGGGTGCAGGTCATCATCACCGGCTCGGATATGGAAAGCAGCGAAAAGGCGGCGGAGTTCGTCAAGGCTCACGACTGCTATGCCACGGCGGGGATACATCCCCATGCCGCGGACAGGGCGGAGGAAAAGGACTTCCGGCGGATGAGAGAGCTGTATAAGAACGAAAGAGTAATAGCCGTGGGAGAGTGCGGGCTGGACTATGACAGGATGTTTTCATCCAAGAAGGGACAGCTTGGATGTCTGCGGCGGCACATTGAAATGTCGGAGGAGACGGGGCTGCCCATGTTTCTGCATGAGCGGGAGGCGCACGGGGACATGGTCAAGATGTTTGCGAGCCACCCGGAGGTATGCAGGAGGTCGGTGATACATTGCTTTACCGGCAGTGCAGAGGAAGTCCGGGAATATCTGGACATGGGATTTTGCATTGGGGTGACAGGCTGGATCTGTGACGAAAGGCGGTCTGACCAACTGCGCGAGGCGGTGAGGTACATACCGAGGGACAGGATCATGTCGGAGACGGATGCGCCGTATCTGAAGCCCCGGGGAATAAAGGGATTGGGGAGGATAAATCTGCCCCAGTATGTGAGGTATGTAGTGTCGGAGCTGGCGGTACATATGGAAATAGAGGAAGAAGAATTAAAGAGACATTTGAGGGAGAATACGGAGAGGCTGTTTGGGATAAAAGAGTGAAGCGGCAGGGGCGTGCCCCTGCACCCAACGCCGGTCCTCGCCGGACGGGGTAATTCCGCCGAGCCGAAGTTTGTGCAGGCGGCAGGGATAGACTGTCGGCGGGACGAACAAGGCTAAAAGCCTAAACGAGATGCGCATTAAAAGTTTCGGTCAAGTCCTACAGGGTGAGTGCGGTATGCCGCTCGTGAAAGCAAAGACAAGCCAACGCAAGCAGTGATACACAGTACACACCAACGCAGGATAGGATCTAACGCACATCAGTCGAAAGAATGCGAGTACCGACAGTCACATCACGCCAAGCCGCACGGACGCGGCATGGCGGCCACAGCACGAAACAAACCCAAGCGCCCCAAAGGGGCGCGCAGCGTGAACTAAAAAAAGGAGAAAAATATGACATTTGAGGAGATCGGGAAATTTTTGGAGGAGCATGACTGCTTTACCATATTGACCCATAGAAGCCCGGACGGGGATACCCTCGGCGCGGGATTTGCACTGTGGAATTATCTGCGGGATATGGGAAAAAAGGCCGTTGTAAAAAACAGCGACGGCTTCCCGGACAGGTATGGGTTCATGTATGAGGGATATGAGCCGGAGGAATTTGCGGAGCAGTGCGTTGTGGCGGTGGATACCGCCGACCCTAAGCTGTTCGGCGAGGGACTGGCAGAGTATCAGCAGGAGGGCAGAGTCGATCTCTGTATAGATCATCATGTATCAAATAAGCTCTATGCCAGACAAAGCTATGTTGACGGAGCAGCCTCGGCGGCAAGCCTTATACTCTATCAGCTTTTTAAGGCACTGGGACGGCCGATAAGCAAGCAGATCGCAGTATGCCTCTATACAGGCATCGCCACCGATACCGGCTGCTTTAAATACGAAAACACTACCCCGGAGGCGCATATCGCAGCGGCAGAGCTGATACAGTACGGCTTCGGGTATGCTATAATCAACAGGATGATGTTCGATATCAAAAGCAAGGGACGTATGGCAGCGGAGCATTTCGTGCAGGCGAATATGGAGTTCTACTGCCACGACAGATGTGCGCTGATAGCACTGACTACCGAAATAATGGAAAAGTGCGGCGTTGAATCGGCAGAGTTCGAGGGGATTGCCTCTATCCCGCTTTCTGTAGAGGGCGTGGATATCGGCATCACCATAAAGCAGCGCAGCGAGGACGTCTTTAAGCTGTCGGTAAGGACTACCGAAAAAGCCGATGCCGCCGCATTCTGCAAGCGGTTCGGCGGCGGGGGACATATCCGCGCGGCAGGCTGCGAGATAAAGGGTACACTGGAAGAGGTAAGGGCTAAGGTGCTGAAAGCAGCAGAGGAGCTTGGCCTGTGAGCGGCGAGGCCTGCGGGCTGATACCCGTCTATAAGCCGGAGGGCTGGACATCCTTTGACGTGGTGGCAAAGCTGCGGGGAGTGCTGCATATAAGACGGCTCGGCCACGGCGGAACGCTCGACCCTTTGGCCGTCGGCGTGCTGCCGGTGTTCGTCGGAAAGGCAACTAAGGCCTGCGATATCCTGCCGGACAGCGATAAGGCATATGAGGCAGGCTTCCGGCTGGGCATTGCCACCGATACACAGGATATTACCGGAAGGATCCTTTCACAGTCGGATAGGGCGGCCAGCCGTAAGGACTTTGAGGCTGTCCTCGGTGCGTTCCGGGGAGAGATAATGCAGCTGCCGCCGATGTATTCGGCCGTCAAGGTCGGAGGGAAACGGCTCTATGAGCTTGCCCGTGAGGGCAGGGAGGCGGAGCGCCAGCCGCGGAGAATAACCGTCTATGAGGCGGAGCTTACAGAATATGACGAAAAGTCCCGGGAGGGGAAGCTTTATATAAGCTGCTCAAAGGGAACGTATATACGCACGATAATACACGACCTCGGCGCGGCACTGGGCTGCGGAGCTGCGATGACATCCCTTTGCAGAGTGAGAGCCGCCGGCTTTAAGCTGGAGGAGTGCTTTACTCTCGAAGAGATAGCAGAGAGACCCATAGAGGAAGTGCTGATGCCGCTGGAAAGAGCCTTCGACGGGCTTTGGAAGGCGCGGCTGAACGAGCATTGCACTAAGATGTACAAAAACGGCGTTAAGCTTAGCTCGTCACAGATAGGTATGCCACGGAGCTATGACAGGGACTTCTGCGTTTTCGGCGCAGAGGGGGAGCTGCTGGGCATCGCGCATATAAGGTCAGAAAATGACGAGGTAAGGGCAGTGCGGAATTTTTACTAAGCAAATACGGAGAATGTGACCATGAAGGATATAACTGGAGAGCGGGGGGCGCTGGAATGGCGTACCGCGGTGGCTCTCGGTGTGTTTGACGGCGTTCATCTCGGACACAGGACGGTCATAGACAGGGCTGTCATGCTGGGCAGCGGAGAGCTGCGGTCGGTGGTGTTCACCTTCCGGCAGGGTTCGGTGACCAACAAGGGCAGGCTGCGGCTGTTAAGCGATAAGGACAAGTTCTACCGGCTGGAGCAGAGAAGAGTCGATCTTATCTGTTCGCCGGATCTAAGCGAGGTCAGAGACATGGAGGCCGAGGACTTCGTCAGCAGGATACTGGCGGGGAGGCTAAGATGCAGATACGCGGTCTGCGGAAAGGATTTCCGTTTCGGACGGGGAGCGGCCGGTGACGCGGAGCTGCTGAAAAGGCTGGGAGAGAAATACGGCTTTGAGGCTGTGGTGCTGGATAAGCTGGCGCTGGGCGGAGAGACTGTCAGCTCCACCGTGATAAAGGAGCATATCGCCAAGGGTGAGATAGTGCGGGCGAATGAACTGCTGGGGTACCGTTTCGGGTACCGGCTGCCGGTGATACACGGCAGAGAGATAGGCAGGACGTGGGATTTCCCGACGATAAACCAGCTGCTGCCGGAGGGGATAGTGATGCCGAGGTACGGCGTCTATTGTTCGAGAGTAAAGACCGGCGGGAAGGCATATACGGGAGTAACGAACATTGGAGTAAAGCCGACGGTGGGGGCGGAGAAAGCGCCTTTAGCGGAGACATACATCATAGGCTTCGGGGGGGATCTGTACGGAAAGACGGTGCAGGTCAGCTTAGAGAGGTTTATTCGTCCGGAAAGGAAATTTGAAAGCATAGAGGAGCTGCGAAAGCAGATAGAGAGGGACACAGAGGAAGCCCGCAAGACAGCGATCGAGTAAAAAAAAGCGGGGAGGCAAACGCGAAGCGCATTAAAAAGCGCGCGGTCAAGCCAGTCGCGCAGCCTGTCGTTCCGACAGGCCGAGGCTTGCGGGGACGGGGGCAGAGCCCCAGCAAGGGTCAATTTATTCCTCGCAAGCTCGGAATAAATCGGGACAGCGTCCCACTCGTCGCTGCACACAGTAACCAGTAGGGCGCAAAAGCAGGAAATCACATCCCAAGTAACGGGGACAATCAAAATGCAGCGCCGGAAAAAAGTAGTCCTCCCGCACTCGCAGGAAAGAGCGATAGCGATTTTCCGTACCTTGACAAACCAAGCAAAGTCCAAGACAAACCAAGCAAAGTCCAAGACAAACCAAGCAAAGTCCAAGACAAACCAAGCAAAGCCAAAGACGAACCAATCAAGGAACAGGTTTTTAGATAATTGTCACACTTTTAACACAATAGCGTGATAAAGTATATACTGGAAATATTTCGGCAACAACTCTTACGGGAGGGAAAAAGATGATAGAAGTACAGCATCTGTCCAAGCATTACGGAGATAAAAAAGCAGTTGACGATATCTCCTTTACTGCGGAGGACGGAGAGATACTGGGCTTTCTCGGGCCAAACGGCGCGGGAAAGTCAACAACAATGAATATCCTGACAGGCTATATCTCGTCAACATCGGGCAAGGCACTGATAGACGGGACCGATATTTTGGAGGATCCCATAAAGGCAAAATCCAAGATAGGCTACCTGCCGGAGCTGCCTCCGCTTTATATGGATATGACGGTCAAGGAGTACCTGAATTTCATATATGACCTGAAAAAGTGCAAGCTGCCAAGAACCACTCACCTAAAGGATATCTGCTCGCTGGTGAAGATAGACCACGTCTATAAGCGGCTGATAAAGAACCTTTCAAAGGGCTACAGACAGCGTGTGGGACTGGCACAGGCACTGGTGGGAAATCCAAACGTGCTTATACTTGACGAGCCGACTGTCGGTCTTGACCCGAAGCAGATAATCGAGATAAGAACACTTATCAAGAAACTGGGAAAGAACCATACGGTGATACTTTCATCCCATATACTCTCGGAGGTGCAGGCGGTCTGCGATAAGATCGTGGTCATCAACGAGGGGAGGATCGTGGCGGACGATACGGAGGATAACCTTTCAAGAAAGCTCTCGGCTGACCACAGGCTGACTGTGCGGATAGAGGGCGATCAGAAAAAGGTGCTGAAAATGCTGGAAAAGGCCGACAGGATCGTTAAAACGGATATCGGAGCCAAGCACGGCGAGGATATCTGGGAGTATCGGATAGAGGCCAGGGAGGGCTCGGATATCCGCAAGGAGCTGTTCATCGCCTGCGCGGAGAACGGGTTCTATATACTGGAAATGAAGTCCAGCGAGCTGACACTGGAGGATATCTTCCTGCGGCTGACAATGGGCGGAAGCATTGACGGAGGTGAGGCGTAATGGGCGCGATATTCAGAAGAGAGACGCTCTCGTATTTCACCTCGCCGATAGGATATATCTATCTTGCGGCCTTCTATGCCTTTTCGGCATTCAGCTTTACCAGCAATTCGCTGCAGTACGGCACGACCAAAATGGACGGAATGTTCCAGCAGCTGATGATAATACTTATCGTGCTGATACCGATACTGACCATGAGAACGCTTTCGGAGGAGAAGAAGAATAAGACCGACCAGTGCCTGCTGACGGCACCGGTGGGGCTTGGAAGCATCGTCGTGGGAAAATTCCTGGCGGCGTTTCTGATCTTCCTGCTGGGAGTTGCGATAACGCTGGTATATGCAGTGGTCATCTCGGCCTTTGCAGCACCCGACTGGTCGGTGATACTCGGAAACTTCGTGGGACTGGTGCTTGTGGGCGCTGCCTTTGTGGCGGTGGGCATATTCTGCTCGTCGCTGACGGAAAACCAGGTGGTATCGGCAGTCATCAGCTTTATCGCATTGATAGCACTGTATATGCTGACAACTATCGGAGACGTTATCCCGGCGGATTTCATCGAAAAGCTGATGCCCGATCTGGGAGCCGTTCCGAGGACGGTTATCACCGAGGCCGTTGTGATACTGGTAACGGCAGTGATATTCTTCGTCACGGGAAAGAAAGCGGCGGTGCCGGTCATCGGATTTATCGCTATGCTTGTACTGGGACTGTTCGCGGCAAAGGGCGAGCTGGTTCCCGTTATTCTTGACAAGCTCTCCTTCTGGGAGAGATATGTAGGCTTTACCTACGGACTTTTCGATCTATCAAACGCGCTGTTCTTTATCAGCGCCGCGGCGGTATTCCTGTTCCTGACGGTCAGGGTACTTGAAAAACGCCGCTGGGCATAAGGAGGTGGAAGCTGTGGAAAAGGAAAAGAACGAAGCATCCAAGGAGCAGTCTTCCGCTCTGGAGGAGATCGTGAAAAAGCAGAGAGAGGGCAAGCTGGGCAGCGAGGACACTGACCCGGAGACAAGGGAGGATGCCGACGAGGAGGAGCCCTGGGAAAAGCCCGCAAAGAAAAAGACCAACGTCAAGCAGCTCAAGCACGGCATGATGGCAACGGTGCTGACGCTGGTGTTCGTGGCGGCGGTGGTGCTGGTGAACGTCATCGCAACGGTGATATTCGAGCGGTATCCGCTGACGCTTGACCTTACCAAGGAGAAGAAGTATTCTATCTCCGAGCAGTCGGAGGAGTATGTAAAGAGCATAGATACAGACGTTACGGTAACTATATTCTCTCCCGAGGATAACTTCTTGGCGCTTTCGGATTACACCCGGCAGGCGGTGGAGGTGCTGAAGAAGTTCAAGCAGTATAACGACAGGATAAGCTACCGCTTTGTGGATATCGACGCCAGCCCGGATATCGTCAAGGACTACGGCTCTGACAACGTGACCACCTATGACATCATGTTCGAGACAAATCCCACCGCAGAGGTGAAGCGGACGAGAAAGGTAACGCTTGTGGATCTGCTTACCTTTAACGATGAGCTGCTGACCAATCTGAACAACTACGGCATGAGCATTGAGACGCTGGTGGCTCAAATGGGCGGCTCGGTACGGTTCCTGCAGTATTACGGGGCTTATGTTGAGGCCTCGAGAGCGGACGAGGCCTTCACCTCGGCGCTTATGGCTGTCACCGACCCGAACCCTGTAACGGCAGTGTTCGTTACGGGAAGAAAGGAAGCCGACAAGCTTTCATATCTGCAGTCACTTCTGACGGCTAACGGTTACCAAGTGAAAACCGTTGATATCACCAAGGAAGAGATACCCGCCGAGACAAATCTGGTGGTCGTTCCCGCGCCGACGGTGGATTATCTGCCGGAGGAGGTCAAGAAGCTCTCCGATTATCTGGACAACGACGGCAAAATGGGCAAGCAGATGCTTTATGCCGGCTCTGTAAGACAGGGCGATACCCCTAATCTTGACGAGTTCCTTGAGGAGTGGGGCATCAAGATCGGAACAGGTCTGGTCTGCGAGCAGAGCGGCGATAACTACTATCAGTTCCCGTATTACACGATCACGACTGATATCTCAAAGAACTTCACACAGGATCTGAATGCCGATCCCGTACTGCTGAACTGTATGTCGAGGCCTGTCACCCTGCTCTTTGACGAGCGGAACAACAACGGCACCGAGGCTTATGTCAAGTCAACGACCAATGCATATGTTGTGGATGTAAAGACCGGCGAACAGCTTGGCAAGGGTCAGCAGATATACACGGCGGTGGCCTCAAAGGCGGTGTTCTCCAGCGAGACCGGCGACGGCACCTACTCAAACATCATCGTTTACGGTGCGGTGGAGACGCTGGCGGACTCCTATCTTAGCTTCTCCCAGTTCTCGAACCGGGAATATGTGTTGAGCCTTATCAACGGCGTTACTCACAAGACCAGCACCGGCGTTACTATCGAGCCGAAGGTCATCACCGGGAATGTGTATGATCTGACCGACAGCCAGAAGTCCGGCCTGCAGTGGACATTCACGCTGATAATCCCGGTAGTGGTACTGGTGATCGGCGGAGTGATCTGGTTGAGAAGAAAGAACAGATGACGGGATCTAATGATCTATAGGGTGTTTTAAATGAACAAGAAGATACAAGGAATAATTATCGGGGGAGTTGTGGTGGCGGCTCTCGGCGGCACACTGGCCTTTCTCGAGCTGACAGGCGGAGCAAAGGACAGCTCCTCGGCGGAGGATACCTCCTCGGCAGTGGTGGCAAGCGAGGCAGAGCCCGATCCCGTGCCGATAATCACCACCGAAGAGGATAACATCGTATCTGTTGCAGTACAGAACGAGACCGGCGGCTATACACTGGAACGACCGGAGTCGGGAAAGACGGCGCTGAATATCAAGGAGCTGACAGGGCTCAATCAAAGCACTGTGATGAAGCAGGGCATTATAAAGGATCTGGCAAAGCTTGAGGCCTATAAGCTGGTGGAGGAGAACGCCTCTGATCTGGGGAAATACGGCCTTGCCGAACCGAACACGGTATTTAAGGTCAATTTCAAGGACGGCACCTCCCGCACCTTCAAGGTGGGCGATAAGGCCACCAAGAACCGCTACCGCTATGTTTGCGAGGAGGGCAGGAGCGAGGTTTACATGATACTGGAGTCCGTGCTTTCGGATATGATCGAGCGCAAGGAGGACTTTGTGATGACCTCGCTGATACCGGCATCAACGGCCACGGAGGACACTCCCTACGGCCGGCTGACGGTCAACAGGAAAGACCTTGACTACGAAATGGCCTTTGAGGATCTGAAGGATGACAGTCAGGCGCTGATATCCTCGCAGGTAATGGTGGAGCCGATCTATGCGCATCTGAACATACAGATTTCGTCAAAGGTGACCCACGGTCTGTGGGGACTGGCGGCGGCAAGGTGCGAGAAGATCTTCCCCGACGGGGATGACATGAAGAGCTACGGTCTGGACGACCCCTTTGCGGTGGTGTATTATAAGAACGAAACAGAGGAATACACTCTGAAGATCGGCAAGGAGATACACTCCACCGACTCAAACGGCGAGGATCTGGACGAGATCGCGGCCTATTACTGCTATGTTGAGGGCGTGAGCGGCGCAGACTGCATCTGGCAGATAGATGCGGCAAATCTCCCCTGGGCGACCTATACCGCCGGAGATGTTATCTCGCTGATGACCACCAACAAGATCTTTGACATAAACGAGGTCAAGGTGACATACAAGGGAGAGGTCTCGGACTACACCCTGGACGGCAGTGAGGAGGAGACAAAGGTCTATTGGGTAAAGAAGAACGGACAGGACGTAGATGTAAGCAAGTTCCAGGATCTTTACAAGTACATCCTCTATTTCCCGACTAAGGACATCTATTTTGACGAGATCAAGGGCGACCCGTTCCTGACAATAGATATCAGCCGCAAGGACGGCGGCGGAGATAAGGTAGAGTTCTTTGAGGACACCTCACGCCGCGTGCTTGTAAAGCTGAACGGCAGACCCTCCTATAAGCTTGAATCAAGGTGGACGGATGTGTTCGTTGAGAACATGGAGCGGCTCGACCGCGGAGAGGAACTGAAAGAGATACCGTGATCCGGCAGGATTCGCCCTCGGGACATGATAGAATAGAGGGTGCGCGGATAAAACGGTTCACTGTAAAATATGATAAGAGAAGGAGTTGTTACTAATGGCAGAGACAAAATCGCCGTTTTTTACCTACAAGGGGATGCCCCTTGTAAGAAAGGGAAATGTTATCTATTTCGGGAATATGTATGACGAGTTCATTGTAATGATCGAGATACTCGGAAGTGAGAAAAAGGGAGAGATAGATGTTGCCAATAAGGTCAGGATGAGGAAAATGGCAACGGATATTTCCATTCCCCCCAACAAGGCGATCGTCAAGATCGCAGAGAAGTCCAGCCTCTACGAGGCGCTGGACATCGCCTGTGCATGGCTCAAGGTCTGACAGCACCGGAAGGAATATGCAGAAAACCGCAGTCGGAGATCCCGGCTGCGGTTTTTGGTTTGTCCCGGATCCCGATGTCACATAAATGAATGGACAAAAGGAATATCGTGTGATATAATAATTACAATATTGAGCAGGAAAGGAGCGGGAGCTTGAAAGAGATCACAAACGGAGATATCCCCGACAGAAAAGCTCTGCTCTGCTTAAGCAGAAACAGAAAAAAGTATTTTTAAGGCAACACCGCACGCCCCCTGTGCATCAGTATGCGCAGCCTCAACTGGCGTTGAGGCACAGATTTCCGTCAGATTGCCTAAATTCGACGCAGGCTTGCGAGCGAAGTGTGCTTCGCTTTGCGCAACGTCAAGGAGAATTGACGTCATCTTTGATGACGTTGGTGATCATGACGGATAAGCCGGTCGTCAAGCAGGCTTGACACGGCA